>JABHWQ010000226.1 GCA_018657655.1 Chloroflexota bacterium
GATAATGCTTCCTGGTAATCTTTAAAAGATCTGCCCACGGAATCACCTGGTCCATCTCCGTCAGAAACTTTTCCCGGCGGGTCCTTTTCTTCTTATTGTCATAGGCGAGGCTGGCAAACGATGGCCCATTTATCATCGGCAAATCTCCTTGAACAAATCCTGTCACTACTATCTCATGATTCGAGACTCATTCAGAGATTCCTTCACTGTTTCCCAAAGGCAAGGGTAAGCTTGTAAAAGTGTCCTTTAAGTTGTGCCTTTAGAGTGTCCCATTTTCGCTGAAGGCGAACACAGGGTGTGGGTGAAACCCTGAAAGCTGCTGGACAGCTTGTCGATACGAACTTGGGGCATCTATCAACTAAAACCAGGGATTTGATACTGAGCCCAGAGGCTTCAGAAATCATGCAGGAACAAGCACTCGAATACGCAACGAAACATTCATGGAGTAAACAGGTTTGCAAACACTATGAACTGGCTGAACGCCTCGTCCATCCGATGGATCTTCCGATGGCTATGTACCCCAGTTTTGCCATCAGTACCCAGCTAACTGATAGCATCTTTGGTCTTCATAATTCAGAGACGAGCCAAGCTAAGGTAGGCGAACACCTGTGTATCGGTACCAACTGATCGATAGTAAATTCTAAATAGGATGCCACCAGCTACCGTCAACAACATACCAATCAAGTAACGTCATCGATTGCTTCGTTAAGTTTAGACCTCGGGTGTTACGCTGCCTAACGTTTGATCACGGTTAACGCAATCTGATCGTCACCCATATCGACGCTTACTAAATCTGCCGGCAGATTCCAAGTTGCTTCTTCTGCTTCTTCATTTACGCGGTCCTTGAAAGCGCCAACAGGTAGCGGTAGTGCACCAAGATCGACATTGATGCTGGTTGCCACAACTTTAGGTCTTCTGTCATCTGAAATGTCGACTCTGGCTTTAACATCGAGTTTCCCAGTGAAGATCGAGTAGTCAAATTTTCCTGAAGCCTCCCCAATACCATCACTGTTAAGCTCAATTTTAATGTTGTAGAAATCGACCGGGCTATCAGGGCCATTGGCCCACTTTGCTATCTTGCCCGCAATTTCATCTTCGGTGAAAAGCAATATCACTTGATCGCCAGACATCGCGCTGTAAACACTGGTCTTAAAAGCATCATATTTTTCATCGAAACTATTCGCCAGCTCGTCTATGCGTCCATCAAAAGCGCCTTGAGTTACGATTACGTTGCCTGGTTCGTCTCCTTCCAATGGTTCGATTTCTGCCGACAAAACGATATCATCAAGAACACCATTCACAACTACCGCTTGAAGATCGATCCGCCACTTGTCATCCTCGTTTGTCTCGCGTACCCGTTCCTGTTGGAATATACTGGTGAAACTGGTGCCATTTCTAACAAAACCCTCTACCATTAGACTCATCTGACCACTGTCTTTACCGTAGAGAACAATGTTGTATGTCCCATCCTTCGGATTGGGGATCTCTACAAATTGGGGATCGACACCGTAGCCACTTGTGATTACCCCCGGTATCTGGTTGACAACGATTCCCGGTGGTACCATTCCGGTGCTTCTTCCGACGGGATCGGCTGATTTCATCCATGCCGTTGCATTAACTGAGAGCCGTAGTACACTATCGGGCAGCGGAATTGGAGTGGCAGCAGTTGGCGGTTCGCCCGGTTGAACGGTGCTTTCCATACCCTCTCCAATAATCACGTCTACCCCTTGAGCAAACAAACTTCCTTCACCCTCATAGACTTTCATCGTGGTCTTGCCATCGCTGCCCACCACTAATCCGATGGTGGTGCCTCTCACCGCTCCAACCCCAGCGGAGGTTTCTATCTCGTATTTGGAAGCACTGTCTGTGAGCTTTTCCACTCGATTCCATGTCTCACCGGCTGTCTGTTTCAGACGCACGAAAGTTGAGTCAGTTTCCTCATTAACGGCGAGTTCACTGATCGTAATTTCAGTATCAGGCTCGATATTCATGGTTGTGCCTTCAAAAAAGGTAATCAGGGCATAGGAATCAGCTCCGGTTTTTACGGAGTCTTCTGCTGCAAGCTTCATCCCGTCTTTCGCATCCTTCCAGTTATCGGAGTCCCCTTTCATAACAAACACATCACCGGAGAGTATCGATAAAGTGGTGGAATCAGAATATGATGTTTTCGATGAGAAAGCCGAAGGAACCAGTATCAATCCTGCAATGATGATAATGACCAGCAGGAAAACAGCCACTGAGCCTAAAACTATCCGTTTAATCATGATGATTTTCCTCCTTCAAATACTTTATGACGAATAGCCCTTGAAAAGTGATTCTCCACCTGAGTTGAAAAATACTCCATTTTCCCATCGATAGTCAGAATGCTGGTATATTATGACGCGATAGCAATGATTATTCAATGGATGCGTTGTATTTGCTGGGATCATTATTCCAAGGATTGATCTCTTGCCCTTCATGGGAAACGGTGATCGATATCTCAAGCTTACTTGCGACTTCTGCAACCTCTTCAGCTATCTCTTCCTCAAGTTGCGGACTCATATGAATCGTAATGACTTTGGGAAAGTATCCTTTGATGCGTTTGAATGAAATAAGCTCTTCCATAAGCATTTCAGGGCACAAATGATCTGCATCTTCAGCTATGTTTCTAAAACGGTTGGGGAAAGTAACATCAATTATCAAAATCTGCGGTGATACCCTTTCCCACACCTTGTTAAGGCCGCAACCGGTATCTCCGGAATAGAACAATCGACTTCCCTCGGCGGAAACTATTTCAAACCCCACTGCATGGAGAGGATGATTCACCGGTATCGCGGTAATTTCGTACCCGTTTATCAGCTGGGTTACGTATGGTTCGATGGGAATCAATTCAATCGTGGCCTTCCCCAGATAGGAGTCTTCACTGGTGAATTCGGGATAAACCACACCATCGATCAACCCCGAGATGACTTCCAGGGTTCCGGGAGTGGAGTAAATCCTGGTCAGGTGTTTTATGTTATTGAAAGCTAGTGTGGGAATCGTTGTGATATGGTCGTAATGACCGTGCGAGATAAGTATCCATTTAATCTTTGTCTGTTCGGCAAACGTGAGCTCAGAGGTAAGACTCCCGGCTTCAATGGCTAGTTGCTCATCTATTACAAAAGATACAAGCCTGGTACTTCTCGACTCAGCATTGTGAGTCCCCAGGAATTTAATTCTCATCCGAATCCACTCCTTGAAAGGACCTCGATATATGCATTATTCGATGATTTCTCCTTCATGTTCCATAATTCGGCAGCGGTACTCCGTGCAAATGCCGGGGATTTCCTCGTCAACCAATAGCTGCTCCAGCAGAGTTGCGATTTTATCTGACGCCTCAACAGGTAGCAGGATCACGAAATCAGCTCCAGCTCCCCATAGCTTTTTTGCCTGTTTTACACTTTCTGCAGTGACAACCACCCGGGCAGTGGGGTTGACCTTTTTAGTGAAAGTAAGGAGTGCCATATTGCTGGTGCCTTTCAGAATTGTATCTGGAATAGTGGAGACTACTACCCTTGCCTTCTCCAATCCAATTTCAATCAACGCGCCCGTGTTGCCTATATCGCCAAATACACATTTAATACCACGTCTGCTCAGTTTCCGATATACATCAGGATTAAAATCCATCACCGCAATTTTCTTCGTGATGGACGGATTATCTTTTTCTAAAGCGTGAAGAAGAGAGCTGGCGATCCTGTAGAATCCCAGGAATAGAATTGGGCGGGTTTCTTCAATCTCACCGGTATCGGCTTCACCCTCTCCAACATCTTTCATTCCCAGCTTCTTAAGAACACGGGCAGCGGCCCTGTAGATGCCGTGGCTGTAAGTCATCATATATGTAGAGGTAATAGCGGTAAACATCAAAGTGAAAAGAACAATGGTCATGACATTCTCGTTGACATGACCGAAGCTTACTCCAATGGCAACGATCACGAGAGAAAACTCACTTATCTGAGCCATATTAAGAGGTACCAGGAAACTTACCCGAATACCTTTCCCCATAAAATAGAGGGGAGGAAACATAGTGATGAAGCGGGTGGCGATGAGGAAGAGGGAGGCCAGTAAGGACATGATAATGTTATGCGTACTTGGCTCATCTACTTTCATGCCCAGGGATACGAAGAACAGGATAAGGAAGAAAGAGCGAATACTGGTGACCCTGTCATTTATCTCCTGTTTGTAAGGAAAAGCGGAGAGACTGATCCCGGCGATAAGAGCGCCCATTGCCCGGCTTAGTTCGGCTACATCTCCCGATAGCCATGAAATCAGGAAGCACCATCCGAGCGCGGTTACCAGGACCAATTCAGGGTTTTTTGCAATAGCTTTAAATATACTTGGCAGGATGAAGCGGCTGACAAGCAAGCAACCGGCGATTAATGCTGCTCCCTTGAGTACCGATAATGCCAGCTTGGTAACCTCGGGATTGGCCAGGTCGGGCTGGATAGTCAAGAATATAATTGCCCAGATATCTTGTATGACCAGAATTCCCAGGGTTAGCCGCCCCGGCAACGTATCTAGCTCAAACTTGTCATAGAGCATCTTGACCACGATCATGGTACTGCTGAGTGAGAAAACGACTGCAAGGTACAACGCAGCGTACTTGCCACCATCGTCAAACCCGGGTAAATTAAAGAATGCCAACCCCAGAGCGACGCATAAAGCAAACTGGAGAATCGCTGTAACCAGGAGTGTTTTACCAAAACGCCTGATCTTTCCGATATCCATTTCCAGACCGACCATGAACAGCAGGGCGATCAAGCCCAGTTCCGAACTAAAATCTATCGCTTCTGGTTCGGTTACCCATTTAAGCCCAAGTTGGGGCCCAATAAGAATGCCCGCTATTATATATCCGAAGATGACAGGTTGGCGCAGCCGATGGATAATGTATCCGAAAAACGCCGCTGTCACAATCGAAATTAAAACGCCATTGATTATCTCATGTTCCATATGTGTACATCTCTAAACAAAATAGATCGCTTCAATGCAATCATGGTTATTTGCATGTAATTACCCGGTAGACCTTCACCGGCTCCGCTTTTCCTTTAAACGTTTGGGCTTCCAATTCTTGAACTTCCAAATGCTCCTGTGCCTGTCGATAGGTTTCCGGCCCGATCCAGGTTTCATCACCGGGGGTATTACTACAAATTCGAGAAGCCAGATTAACACTATCTCCGATAACGGTGTACTCCACACGCCCTGCCGAACCCACATTTCCGGCAATGGCCTTCCCTGTGTTAATGCCTATCCCGAATTGCACTCTTGGTAGCGAAGGATCGCTTTGAGGTAACGCCATCAGGGCTTGCTGTGCTTCCATGGCTGCTTTTACAGCGAGTCTGGCATGGTCCTCTTGAATCTCTGGGGCATTCCATACGGCCATGATGTTATCACCGGCGAATTTGTTAACCATACCGCCATTTTGTAGAACCCTGTCTATTATAATGGAGAGATGTTCATTGAGCATACTGACAATAGACTCAGGAGGCATTTGTTCACTCATCTGGGTGAAGTGACGAATATCGGCGAAGATCACGGTCACTTCCCGTGTTTCGCCCCCAAGATTAAGCTGACCGTTATCAGCCAGACCCAAAATCTCCCTGGCTACCTGGGGCGAAACGTATCGGCCGAAAAGATCGCTGACAAATCGCTTATCCGACTGGCCAATAACAATGAGGCAAATGACATTGGCGATGAAAAGTACCCCTACAAGCGATAGCGGATATAGTATATTGAGAATGTAACCTGTATCGAAAGAGATGAATATGCTTGCCCCGTAAACGATAAACAGTGCGGACAGCAATAATATACCCCATCGTAATTTCAGGAATGGCAAAGCGAAGGCTATGATGCCTACCAGCAATAATAAAATTAACAAAGTGATTATTTCACTCGCTTCGGTTAAGAATCGTTCTCTGAGTATGGTATCGGCTGCTGTCGCATGGATAAATACTCCCGGTGTTTTCCCGGATGTTGTAGGGACTGCCCACACATCAAGCTCTCCAGTGGCAGTCATTCCAATTAGTACTATCTTGTTCTTCACCAGCGAATGGTCGAAATTGTCACCGATAATATCTCCATAAGAGACGTAGTCAAATCCTCCGAAGTCGATGCCATAATTGATGCGCATGCGGGAGGCGGAGTCGACCGGAATTTCCCTATCCAATATGTGAAGTTCCTTATCCTGCACAATATACTGCTCGGGGATGGAATTAGGAAAATGGGAAAGGAGTACTGCCAGGCTGAAGGAGGGGTATAGATTGCCGGAGCTGTCCCTCTCTAGCAAAGATACGCGCCGAACTTTGCCATCGCGATCAGCTTCTATGTTGACATGACCGGTTATTTGGCTGACCTGTCGCAGTAGATCTACTGGAAACAGGAAGTCATTATAGGTAGCAAATGGCTTTATTAAGGGCTGTGGATTTGCACCTGCAGATGCCAGGACCACATTATCGGCCGCTTCCATTGCGGCCGATAGAACCGGATCATCTGAAGAATCATCTACGAAAAGTACATCATAGCCAATAACATTGGCCTTGGCTTCCTTCAAATTGGCAATTGCCTGGGCATGGAGGCTGCGAGGCCACTCCGACCATTTGCCGTAGGTTTCAAGCGTATCATTATCTATGCCGACGATGACGATATTGGGTGAGGGCGACCCCGACTCGAAAAGCTGGTCTGAAAGCCAAAGACTTGTGCTATTAAATGGTTGAACCAATGTAGCTATAATAGTGAAGATACACCCGATAGCCAGGAGTACCATGGTATGGTAAATGCTTTTTGTCTTGCGGCGGCTTTTTGTCTTGCCGGTATTTCTCTCAGTTTCCACTCACATTAACTCTTCTTGGCTAATCCGGGTATCTAGCGGATTATTATCGATTGGATTTCAAAGTCTGTCAAGCAAAAGGACTGATCTCACCGGTGTATTTTTTGAAAGAATACTATATTTTTGAACCTAGCATTACCGGGATATCTTCAGAAGTACACTGTTATACCCATCTCCTGAAGCTGTGGAGTGTAAACATCTAGGGACATCGCACTTAACGGATTATCTGCCAAATTCAAATAGCAATCTTCGCAATCTACGGGGGAACCGAGCGCAGCAATAACCAGTGGATAAATATCGCTTATCTGGTTTTGTTGCAGCTTAAGATGCCCCAGATTCAATCCGCCCATTAGTGGTGAAATATCATCTATCTGATTATCGTTCAGGTCGAGTATTATCGGATGAGTAGGATTAGCAAGAGGCGATATATCGCTCAATTCGTTTCCCCGCAAACGCAAATCGGTGAGGTTGGTACAGTACTCCAAACCGCTGAGATTTGATATACCTCTTGCGCTGGCGTTGAGGTTGGCAATACCCTCCAACTCCGTTCTGTTTATGTCTCCACTGGGCTTGCCAATTGCCTCCCTGATAGCCGCTTCCAAATTAGCATCTGCGAATTCAACTTTGGTAGGAGTAGGGGTTGGTTCCGTTTCCTCAATCGGTGTGGGTGTAGGTGTCATGATCGGTGTTTGTGTGGTAACCTGCCCGTTTTCAGCAACAGGCGTCGGCGTGACTACCTGTGTAAGATCGGGTGTAGGAAC
>JABHWQ010000444.1 GCA_018657655.1 Chloroflexota bacterium
AAAAAGAGCGGAAGCGAGTCTCCCCGTCGAGACACATCTGAACTGAAACCAGGCCGCCTCAATAGGTTGGCAGATCAGAAACTGGCATCAAAATAGGAGTTTATAATGACAATTGACCAATATGGTCTTCACATCGGGTCGCTCTTCATCCATTTTTACGGCATCATTCTTATGTCCGGTGTGCTTGCCGGTGCTTTTCTGGCATCCCGCGAAGCACGGCGCAGGGGAGAAAACGAAGAAATCGTATGGGATGCATTGACCTGGATCGTAATCAGCGGAATATTAGGTGCGCGCTTGTGGCACATTCTCACCCCTTCGCCTTCTCTGGTGGAAAGAGGTATCACAACATCCTATTACCTGACCCACCCCCTGGAGGCAATTGCGATCTGGCGCGGCGGTTTGGGTATCCCGGGCGCTGTAATTGGGGGCGCACTCGCTTTGTATGTCTACACACGCATACAAAAGATAAACTTTGCCCGCTGGTTGGACATCTTCGCCCCCTCACTGGCTTTAGGACAGGCCATTGGGCGTTGGGGAAATTTTGTGAACCAGGAGTTGTATGGCGCTCCTACTAACCTGCCCTGGGCGATTTACATAGAGCCGCAAAATCGACTACTGGATTATATGACTCAATCCCTTTACCACCCGATATTCCTCTATGAATCGCTGTGGAGTTTTGCAAGTGTGGCGCTTTTACTCTGGATTGGAAGGCGTTATCAAGATCGCCTTAAAGCTGGAGACATTTTCCTGACCTATCTGATTACTTATCCCATCATCCGGTTCTTGTTAGAGTTTATCCGTTTGGATTCATCGCGTGTGGCTGGTCTCAATGCTAACCAGACCGTGGTGCTGGTTGTGGGCCTGGTTTCCCTGACAGGGCTAATTTTCCGTCACCGATTGCTGCCAAAATTGGTGCGGTCATGATTCTTTCCCGCTGCGCTGTATAAAACCCTAAAAGGAGTATATCTCATGACGAAAATACTCAAACTCAAAGTCGTTGGCGAGCACACGATGCATTGTGCAGGCTGTGAGCGCTCGATAACCTACACCCTATCGCAGTTTCCAGGTGTTGAAGAAGTGAACGCTGATTGGAAAACTCAAAAGATCCGAGTAGATCTTGCGTCTGATGAAGTTGATCTCGAAAAAATCAAGGCTGAACTCGAATGGATTGGTTATGCGGTAGAGGCAATGTGAACCGTCGATCTGCGAAGGTTGGATCTTCTCGGGCCTGGTTTCAATATTCGTTGTTTCTGGCTGCATTCCTTGGAGTCGCAGCACTGGGCTACTTTGGATTTCGAACCTTTGTCACAACCCCTGACCTGACAATTTTTAATCTTTATACGGTGGCGGTAATCGCCGGGGTTGCCAGCTTCTTCTCCCCATGTGCCTTTCCATTGCTGCCCGGTTATTTCTCTTTCTATCATCAAGCTGATCGTGATGAACAGGATACATCAACAAATTTAAGCAAAGCCATACGATTAGGTCTGGCTGCATCCTTCGGTGTCATCACTTTTGATCTTGTGTTGGGGCTGATAATTGCGCTCCTGGGATCAGGCGTTGCCCAAGGGCTTTCAATTTCTGGCCCAAATCCAAGTCAGTTTATTCGCGTTTTCCGGGGAGGCGTAGGCGCAGTTCTTTTATTGCTGGGTGTCGGGCAATTGCTCGGGTGGAACCTTAAACCAACGTTTATTAATGCCTTCGCCTACCGCACCCAGCCGGAGAGAGAGGGAAAGCGAAAACCGGCTGTCAACCTTTTCTTCTATGGGTTGGGATATAATGCGGCCGGGATGGGCTGCACCGGGCCAATCCTGGCCGGGTTGATCATCTTTGCGCTCTCATCAGGTGGATTCACCACTGCATTGGCCGCGTTTGGTGTATTTGCCCTCACAATGGGCGGATTGATGCTGGTCATCTCCGGGTTGGTCGCCGCGTCAAAACAAACGCTAATCACTCGCCTCAAAGCTGCAACCCCAAAGATAAAAACCACAACCAGTCTTTTATTGATCCTGGTCGGAGGGTTCAATATAACTACAGCAATCAATCTGGATATATTCCTGAATTTATTATTTCCATAAGGTGGAGGCGGCTGCAGCATTACTCCCCAAAATCGACAGGGCAACAGCCTTCACCATGAACGCCCAGGACAGATTCCGGGAAACTGTGGCGTTATTCAGTGCGCTGCTGATTGATCGACCTGAAATGGTGGCCCAGACATCAGGGGCCGCCGCCATATTGTTCGTAAAAAGCCGGATCGGTCGGTGTGCGACCAGTTGGATCCCAGACATAAACCCATTCCCCGGCCTGAGCCCAATCGAATAACCAGCGAGAGTCGGCGATTGAGAGGTTGACACAGCCGTGTGAGCGAGTATAGCCAAATTGTGAATGCCAATAAGCGCCATGCAGGGCGCGGGCTTCGTCAAAGTACATGGTATATGGGACGTCTTCGAGATAGTAGTAATCATTGATATTGCCCGTGCTCATGGTTTCTTTCTCCAGTTTCTGGTAGATCTGAAATAGACCCGGACGAGTGAAGAAAGGGTTGATCCCGCTTGAGGTTATTGTGGCAAAGATCATCTCACCCTTATCGTAGACCATGAGAGTCTGGTTATAGAGATTTAGCTCGATCCAGCGGCCGTTGGTTACCCCTTCGGGTGGTGTGGGGTTGGGTATGACTGGTGCGATGAATTTCTTTTCGACCCATTCATTAACACCAATAAGAAACCATTCGTTATCCTCGATCCATTGAGAATCGAAAATGGTGACGACATCCAGTCTGTTGAGTTTGTGGCCA
>JABHWQ010000470.1 GCA_018657655.1 Chloroflexota bacterium
CCTTGGGAACAGGGCCGAAACTAGGCAATAACCAGGAAAGAAAAGCACGAACGGTATCCCCAAAGCAATTCTTAAAGGACCATCTGCAAAGAGAGCCACCGGTGCCAACAGTATTGACACCCCTATAATTATCAGGAGGTCTATCATCACTTATACTCTACTTTTTACATCCCACCCTTACCAGCATACCAGACACTTGCACCGAGTGCACAATCAAGCGACAACCAAACAGTTGGTCATCGTGATGTACTCGTTGCTTTCCACTCATTTTAGTTTGTATCTCCTAATACCGTCAAGCCTGGGACAAACTGCATATTGTGTAGAGCCCCCTGATTAAACCAAAAATATGACCTGAGCTATAATTTCAACAAGGATTTGGATCCATATTTTATACCCCGCCTCTATTCATCCATTCTTTGATTCGATTGTTTAGACTCCTATTTTAAGTACAGCTATTTCATCCCAAGTCTATTTAACAGTTGCATAAGTAACTCCGCAAGCCTATGATGGGGTAACCTTAGAGAAAACTGCATTATTAATTACTCGACCATTTTAGACGTTCATGATTCACCAACGTTTTCATGCACCTCAACCAACCTGTATCGCCACAACTCATAGGCAGTCCCAATTTTCTAATCCATTCAAAATGTTACGCTATGGCGTCTTGACGTTATGCCGTTGTGGCGTTATAATGGAACTGGAGGTATTGCCATGACTACTCGGACCAAACGAGCAACCATCTATCTTGATCCAGCCTTGCATAGAGCGCTGCAACTGAAATCAATCGAAACATCGCGTTCCATCTCGGAGGTGGTTAACGATGCTGTTAAGTTGGCACTGGCCGAAGATGCTGATGATCTGGCAGCCTTTGAAGATCGTGCCCATGACCCGCTGATCTCATTTGAGGATACGTTAAAGGAACTCAAACTAAATGGGAAGATATGAGATCCTATTCAGGCGCTCTGTCCTGAAGGATTTAAAGCCTATCCCCAAGAAAGATGTTAAGCGAATTCTCGCCACAATTGAGTCACTTGCGGACGACCCTCGCCCGCCACAATGTCGCAAGCTGTCTTCTGAAGAAAAATACCGTCTCAGATGCGGAGTCTATCGCATTCTCTATTCAATTGAGGATACCAAACTGGTCGTCTGCATAGTGAAGGTGGGACATCGAAAAGATGTCTACCGGAATACCTCTTAGCATATACCACTGTAAGTATCCTCGTCTTCCTCAACCAGCTGGTACAGTTATTTTGGGACTTTCTCATTTAAAAACATTTGACATGTATGCATATATGATGCATACTTATGCATATGAGAACAACATTAAACATTGATGACAGACTTATAAAAAAGGCATCCGAATTGACTGGAATTAATGAAAAGACTTCCTTGGTTCGACGAGGATTGGAAACCTTGATTACACAGGAAAGCAGCAAAAGACTTGCAGACCTCGGAGGAACTGAGAAAAACTTGCGCTCAATTCCACGCAGAAGGATGGCCAGCCGATAATCATGGTATTGGTCGATACTTCTGTCTGGGTATCTCACCTAAGAACAAGTGATACCCATCTGAAATCGATACTACAAGACGGAGAAGTGGTCTGCCATCCTTTCATCATTGGTGAGCTTGCTTGCGGAAATATCAAAAATAGAAATGAAATAATCTCACTACTTCAAGCATTACCAACAGTGAAAATTGCAGATCATGATGAAATCCTCCGCTTCATCGACGTTCATCAACTAATGGGCATTGGGCTTGGTCTGATTGATGTGCATTTACTTGCCTCTGCGTTGCTATCAAACGTAACACTGTGGACCGCCGACAAGCATCTCAAGGCGGCATCCACTAAGTTGAACATCAACTACTAGTAAAACCAGCAATCCCAAAACAAAGGAGGATATGTTGAATGTTGCATTTCGCAGAGAAGCCTGATCCCATATTCCGGGAAACAGTGCGATGTATCTTGGAATTCGAACTTGATACATCGGAAAGTAAAACAGTTTTTTACATTAAAAGTAGCAATTTGTTCCTATAGGGATTATGTGGTATACCATATTTCTGACTTACCAAGCACTCTTCATTGGTGATTATCGAAACGCATATGACTCTGAGGTATCTCCCAGACCACCGAATGTTCGGGTCGAGTGTACATGCCACACATTGCAGCTTTTTGCATTCAACAGCTAGGAGCAACCTCTCCTCACTTCATTGTATAAGGATTGTTACATTCTCCGGTGTGGTTCTGATAATCGTCGTGTCTATTGAGTTTTTATTTCAAAAAGGGGCGCAGAGGAGCAGTCAGACCCCCATCCTCCTTTTTTACCCCTACGCCCCTTTTTGGTCATCTTGTGTTCTTCCCACTCTTCCCAGGCCATTGCGACGGCCTCTTCTTTGGTCGGTCGGCCCCGACGCCGATTGCCCGGTTTCGGTGGAAGTTTGCCTAGATCACTAAAATACTGTACTCCGTATTTCCGAAGGACAGCCAAACCGCCTTCTTTCATGGATTCCTCCTATGGTTTCCGCCAAGATTACCAATATTATAAACAGACAAATCTGTGCCTCAACTGATAAATAATGCGCATTGTTGGTTCCAATGAGGCTCATCCAGGAAAACTCCCTGAACATGCACCGAAAAACAATACCCTACCCATGACCGAAAAGCTAAATTCATTGCAGGAATCTATGAATTGTGAGGGTCACGATAACTTTATAGATGATTCTCATTGACATCTTTTGCGACAGCATCGCACCATCGCGGCCTTAACTGCCACCAGTTATCCCCAAGGCTCTCACTTACCCATTCCCTATATTCCCGAATTTGGTCTTCATCCGGTTGGATGTTCTCTAGTTTGATTGGCTTCAGCCGCGGATAACCTCTCTCCATTGCCATAATCAGACCGTGTGAGGATTCCATTTCTCCCAATTGCTTGTAGCCTAGCTCTAAATCTCCGTCGATTCCCACCACACTCTCACCGCGCATACTTTTTAGTAGCTTCTCCAAATCAGGAGGAGCATCCAAAGCATAGTAGTTATAATCATCAAGACTCAACTCAATACTGGAGATAAAGGTCATTCCCGCTCCCAGAAGAAAGTCATACCCCAGAACTTCGGAGAGTTCCTCAAGAACCTGCCTTTTAGCCACAAATGCTTTGAGAGCCTCCATTATCTCCGCACGACGGCAGTCTATACCTTCCTCTACCCAATACCTGTTTTCCTCATCATTCAGAGGGGGCATTGCCCATCCATTAAAGCAATTTCCCCTCAGTGTCATATTGGGATTCCCTATTGGTTTTATAGCTGCGGCACAATTCATGCTTGCCAAGTCAGCAAATAGGCTCACATCCGACATGAGCTGTACACTGCGTGTTAAGCGTTCCAACAGCCAAGCTGCCATCACGCAATCAAACATGGCCAACCGAAATATTTGACCAGTAGACTTCCAAAGCTCGATCATTCCTTTGTAGTCTGTTTTGTCATCCTGTTTAATTAGATTGTTTTTAAGCCTCTCCACCTCGCTATCACGGAACAAAGGGCTTTCTCCTTGATACACCCTCCACGAATCTTTAAACACTAGCAAACCACCCTCCCGCCCGGTAAGGCCTTTGCTGAATAACTTACTCAAATCCCTTTTCACCACCACACTACCTCCGTTTCTCTAAGACTGACTCGATCTGCTCGACTTTGGCCTGTAATACCACTTGTTCATGTACTTTGAGTAATGCCTCATAAACTGTTAGTTCCACCCTCACACCAGCTTCATCAAGCTGACCCGATCTAAATCGTTGCAGGACTCGATCCATTTCGCCAGCGATTTGTTCGGCGTTCAGTTTCACCCCAGATTTTTCCTTCAATGCAGCGATCTGACCCTCACTCAAAGGTACTACACCATTAAATTCGGCCGTTAGCGCTTCTTGATATTTCAGCACCATGCATAGGAGTTTGCCCGTAGACAATTTCTTAAGATTCCTTTTCTCCAACTCTCCCTTGAGTCTGTTCAAAAGTTGCCCTAGGCTATGGATCCGTGCCTCCTTCACGCAGCCATACTCCTCCTGGAGTCCTTCCAATTCCATCGCCCTCGCAGATACTATCTCCGCATCCAGTTCCTGCCCCCAGCTTGCAACGGTACTCTTGCTCTTGTTCCATTCTTCAGCACTAC
>JABHWQ010000507.1 GCA_018657655.1 Chloroflexota bacterium
GCGGGAGAGCGAAGTTCGCCTTCAACTGGCAATGGATGCAGGGGAACACGGTTTCTGGGACTATAATGTGGATACCGGCGACGTATTTTTCAGTCCCCGCTATAACACAATGCTTGGTTACGAGCCTGGCGAAATTCCAATGAGATTTGAAGCATGGGTTGAAATGGTGCACCCTGAGGACAGAAAAACCGTTGTTCCCGAGGTACTGCATTTCGTAGAAATCGCCAAACCATTTCTGGTTGAATTCCGCATGAAATGCAAAGATGGGAGCTGGAAATGGATCTCCGGCCGGGGCAAAAGCTTTGAAATAGATGAAAATGGAGTTTCTCATCGTGCAGTTGGCGTACACGTGGATATCACCGAACAAAAGCGCAAGGAAGATGTTCAATCCGCCCAGCTGAGGCTGATTGATTATGCTGCCGGCCATACGGTTACAGAATTGCTCCAGAAGTTTTTGGATGAAGCCGAAATACTCACTGACAGCGAGGTCGGCTTTTATCATTTCGTTGAAGAAGATCAAAAAGCAATCCGGCTTAAGACCTGGTCTAAGAACACACTGGGTCACATGTGCACGGTTGAAAAAGTTGCACCACTATACCTGATCAACGAAGCGGGTGTATGGGCCGACAGCGTCCGCGAAC
This sequence comes from Chloroflexota bacterium, assembly GCA_018657655.1. GTDB lineage: Bacteria > Chloroflexota > Dehalococcoidia > SZUA-161 > SpSt-899 > JABMQN01. The sequence goes on from JABHWQ010000507.1 coordinate 642, forward strand.
GCACTCCTGTAATTCATAACGACTATGCCAGCTTGTTACATAGGAAGGGTCTCCCCAAGGGGCATGTCCCTCTCATACGCGAGCTTACGGTGCCGGTCATGCGTGGAAACAAGGTTATGGCAATTCTAGGAGTTGGGAATAAAAGAACCGACTATGATCAGCAGGATGTAAAAACAGTTCAGCAACTGGCCGACCAGGCGTGGGAAACAGTTGTCCGCAAACAGGCGGAGGAGGCGCTGCGCGAGAGCGAGGAGAGATTAAGAACTGTTATTGAATCTGTTCATACCGGGATAATAATCATAGACCCTGATAGCCATACGGTGGTCGACGTGAACGATGTTACAGCGGAACTTGTCGGAATACCAAAAGAGCAGATTATCGGCAATCACTGCTGTAAATACTTCTGCAAGTCGGAAAAGGATTGCTGTCCTATTACCGATTCAGCTCAGACACTCAATAACTCCGAACGTATTATAAACAGGGCTGATGGAAAACAGGCAACTATTCTCAAGTCGGTATCTACAATAATATTGGGGGGTAAAGAACATCTTCTCGAAACTTTTATCGATATAACCGCACGCAAGCAAACCGAGGCAGAACTCCAACGCTCTGCCGACGTTGTAAATAACATCCAGGTGGGCTTGTATATCTACCATCTGGAGAAGCCCGAGGAAGACGATGTACTGAGGATTTTGGGGGCAAACCAGGCCACTGTTGAACTTCTGGGGATACCTACGGAAGATGTGGTCGGCAGAACAATCGACGAGTGTTTTCCGGCGATCAAGGAAAACGGGCTGGCAAAGATCTATGCCGACGTTGCCAGAAACGGTGTTGGAGTAAACCTGGAGGATGTTTTTTACGGGGATGAACGAATTGCTGACAGCTATTTTTCCATAAAAGCCTTTCCCCTGCCTGGTAGTTGCGTCGGTGTTGCTTTCGAGGACATCACCGAGCGCAAAAAGATGGACGAGGCGATCAACACTATCATGAAAAACACACTAACCGGTACCGGGCAAAAATTCTTTGATCAATTGGTAAAAAGCATCTGCGATTGGTCCGGTACAGACTGTACACTAGTGGGTGAATTTATTGAAGATAATAAGGTCAGGGTCTTGTCGATGTATCTGGACGGGAAATTCAAATATGGCTACACCTATGATCTTGAAGGAACGCCATGTGAGAACGCTGTAGAGCATGGCTTTTGTGCCATTATAGATGACGTCCAGAAAAGATTCCCCAAAGATTCAGACCTGGTTGAGATGGGAGCAGTGAGCTATGTCGGTATACCGCTGAGCGGCAATCAGGGAATCCTGTGTTCTATTTCAAGAAAGCAGCTTGAATCTATTCCGCGGATGAAAGAAATATTGTCTATTCTTGCCGCAAGAGCTTCCGAGGAGATCATGCGGAACAAGTCAGACAATGCGTTGCGCGCCAGTGAGGAAAGGTTCAGAAATCTGGTCGAAACATCTCAGGATCTCATTTTCCGCACAGATACCGAAGGAAGATTTACTTATCTCAATAGTGCCTGGGAGGAAGCCCTTGGCTATAAAGTCGAGGAAATGCAGGGCAAAAAATTCAGGGAGTTCATGGACCCGGAAATAGCCGATAAGGATGAAAAAGAGTTCGCAAGGATATTGGAGTGCGGCTCTACTCTCCACTATGAATCAACTTATCTTTCCAAGTCCGGAGAAGAAGTCCATTTCCGGTTCAACGCCCGGCTTGTTCTTGATAACGGGGGACAGCTTCTTGGAACCCACGGCACGGCATACAATATCACAGAGAGCAAACTGCTCGATGAAGAGCGCACCAAAGCCGCCAAGCTTGAGTCCATTGGTGTTCTCGCCGGTGGAATCGCTCACGACTTCAACAAC
>JABHWQ010000439.1 GCA_018657655.1 Chloroflexota bacterium
GAAACTCCTGCCACCGAATTATTACTGGGAGACCCAAGATTCAGTAAAAAACTAATCAATGCGATACCTCTTCATCGCGTGGGACAGCCTGAAGAAATTGCCACCGTAGCATTGTTTTTAGCTTCGAGCGAAGCATCCTATATTACGGGAGCCAATATCGTTGTGGATGGCGGCTTGACTGCCATGTAAGCATTGATGATGGCCAAATCGGATAGAGAGAATATGAGCAACAACGAGTTTGAGCAAATTTTGACGAAAGTTCAAGAGCTTGTCAGTGCAAGGGAATGGCTCGCAGCACTTGACGCTTTGGACGAAGCTACGCGCCTGGACCACGAGTGTGCCGTTGCATGGTATCAGAAAGGAAAGATACTGAATAGATTGGGGAAGATCGAAGAGGCGCTCGAAGCGTTTGACAAGGTAATCGATATCAATCCGGAAGACACTGATGGCTGGTACAACAAAGGGGTATGCCTGACGAAACTGGGAAAAACTGAGGAATCTCTCGAAGCGTATCGTGAGGCCAGCCGTCTAAATCCGGTAGATTCCAGCGCTCAATTGGAGGGTGTCGATTTCATGGGCATTCTAGGAAAAGATCAAGCTGCACTTGAGTCTCTTGAGCGAGTAGCCAGCCGAGCTGTATCTCGCTCCGATGATATGACTTACACCAATTCCGAATTCCAGTACGAAATCGCGCTTGAGTTTGTTTGGGAGGATGGGGAAAAAGAAACACTGCAGGTTGAGGACCTATCTTCAGCGAATGTCATGTTAGTATCGACCCGCTATCCTCACTATTCACTTGCAATTGAAGCTAAAAAAAGAATTCCATGTAATTATCCGGCCAAAGAGCTGGTTTTAGATCTGGCTGCCGAATTGACCTCTGAAGGGGATGAAGGTTACTTCTATGCATTTCCTAATGGGCAACTACCCGCCTATGCCGTCAAAAGCTACCCGGAACATGGTTGTCAATTTTATTGTGATATTGTTGTTACCAATGGGTTTGCCTATCAATTGAGGCGGACTGTAAAATCGGACGAAGAAGCTGAAAATGAATTTGCCAAGAGGATTGTTTTTAACTTTCAGCCGTTACGGAACGAATGACTCAGTCTCTAGCCTCAAAAAACCCTCGCATTTTTACTGCCACATCCTCCGGCAAGAACTCGATTACCCACTCGTCCTGCAATCGTTCAAAGGGTCCGGTATCGCTTGAGTATACTCCTTGAGGGAACGGTCGTGAGATCATTTTTGCGTTAAGGGAGTAATAGTCCGTCTTTTCGCCAATCGGACCGGAGAACATATTCAGGTTGAAACTCCCGACCCCCATTTGTTTATACCCTTCCAATACTTTCACTATAGCGTACGCGAAGTCCTGCATTTGAGTTTCATTCAAATCCGTGAAACTGCAGACATCGTTAAAAATGAATTGAATCTCCCTAAATCCCCGAGGTGCATAGCTAGCGATAAGTGCCAGTGAGTCGTTCGAGTAAATGTATCGTTCCCCGATATCCTTCTCTTCTCGGATCAGTTCGTGCCAGAAGCTTGATCCGTTACTGCTGAGGTGTTCCCAGCTTTTTGCCAGCATGTGTTCCTGCATTGCGGTTGGGGCTTCCCTAACCAGTGATTGGACATGCGGATGTACCATACTCGCTCCGGATGGTGGCATATGGTTCCATATATATATCGGCCACTTGGCATGTTTGTTTTGCGAGTGAACTGCAATCATCCATTCCTGACATGCCATCATGTTGTCCACAAGCATTTGTGGGGTGAACTGATTAAGATCGAGAAAATGCGCTCGACTCAATGTTGCGACGGCATGGTATTCGGAAAAAGCGAAAAGGTTGGGGAAGACAGTACACTCGCCCTTTTTGAGCCTGCCTGCAGCGCAGATATCTGCCGGGAATTTCGGAGTCTCATTTTCGATATGTTCCGGACAGAAAAAGCAGCCTTCCTTTGTTCCTTCTGTGATGGAATCCGATACTGCTGTAGCAAGTTGGGCTTGTTTGGCTCTCTGGGCTCTTTTGATGTTGATCAGGCATTTCGATCCGGTTAAAGGATCCTCTCGATATTCGATCCTCTGAGTCTCAGGTCTGAAATCCGGTGGAATCAGAATCTCCACTTTTTTGATGTTACTCTTAAACTCCATGGATTCTCCCTTCGAGCCAAAGTATAGCGCATCTTAACTGGTTTGACGATTAATAATCGAATAATTTGTTTCTGCTGCAATATTCACCGAACGTTTACTGTCTGTTGACCTTACCTTAACCTTCTGTAACCGGTGGTTTTACCATTGGGTGGTAACCTTCAAATTGAAGGTAGGGTTTTCCCTCATTATTATGGAACTGACAGCAGAACAAAAACACTTCCCGGTAACCAATCCACATCCAAAATATTTCAGTGGAGTTTCTCCATCTGAAGGTATCTTTGGACGACTGATCACCGGATTGCTTATTCTAACGGTGCTGATGGCCGGGGCTGCGCTTGGAATGCAGATAGCCGATCTCCAATTTGGTGAGCAATCAACTGTGCTTTCGCTGAAATCGGTGGTGCCACCATCTGATACCCCATTGTTCATGGTCGAGGGATCACCGGGAGCGAGATACTTGAGAGGCGCTGTAGGAACCGTCTATGATGGGACCAATTGGAAATTGAAGAAGGCAGAGGACCATGGTCAGGATTTAAGTGTTTATTCCAGCAAAGAGCCCCTCGCTCTCCGCCCGGTTGCTTTGGCAGAAAGTCATCTCGATTATGATAGAGACGTTCTCAACCAGACACTGGTGGTAACCGATTCCCAATATCGAATATTATCGGATGATATTTCGGATCGGATTAAGGATCTCTCTCTTGAGATCACTGAGGACTTTAAAACCCCATTTGAAAAAGCGAAGGCGATAGAAGTCTTCCTAAAACTCAACTGCACTTATTATCTGGGTTTTGAGCCTGCGCCATCGGGTTGGGAACCGAATGACTGGTTTCTGTTTGAATCCCAAGAAGGTATCTGTGGCAATTTTGCCTCTGCCTTTGTAGTCCTGGCGCGAGCATCTGAGTTGCCTGCCAGGTTGGCTGTAGGCTACTATGTTCGGTCCGGAGAAGGTGAGCAGATGGTCTATGATAGTCAAGCTCATGCCTGGGCTGAAGTCGGGTTTGAGGGCTTGGGATGGCTTGCCTTTGATGCTACTTAGCCCACATACCTTCATTGTCTTTTCCACCTCCTGCTGATGCCACCTTTTTCCTAATCATTCCAAGGACTATTGGGCTATTGTTGTGTGTTACGTATGGTCCTACAATTAAGTACAGATTTGATTAGCCTTTTGTCAGAGGAAGGAATAGTACAATGATGACGATCTACGGAATGCTAGCACCAGAAGATACCTCAGCCGGTTACAATTTGGCGCTGGATGATGATTGGTATGCTGTGCTTTTGGAAAAAGATCAGGTGATAGCTCGTTTTGATCCGCGTGATTACACAACAGTGGAACTGCAAACCGAAGTTGAGAAATTACTGCAAGTCAAGCGAAGTGATCAAGCGGCGTGAGTGGAGGATAAGGGCAAAGGAGGAGGCCGATAACAGAAGCATATTGTTTCAAATGCCGCACGAAAAGCAAAATGCAGAAAACTAAAAGAGTGACTTTAAAGAATGGAAGACCCGCAATAGAGGGAGTCTGCCTGGTTTGCGGAACCAGGATGTTCAAAACAATTAATTAGCAAATTTCGTACCATTGACCCTCACTCAATTTCAGGATTCGGGGAAAGGCTGGGTACCCTTTAAGGGCCCAGCCTTTCCCTGTTTATAGGGCAATCGTTGCTGGATGCAAAAACAAAGGGCAGAAATGGTGATATGGCCTCATTGACAATGTTCGACGGCAAATAGTATCATTTGGAGCTAAGGGCCAAAGTATGCTGGCAAAAGTATTATCCGCGGCGATTGTTGGACTTGAAGGGCAATTAGTAGAGGTCGAGGTTGATATTTCGGCAGGATTGCCGTCTACTACGATTGTGGGATTGCCTGATACCGCTGTACAGGAATCTCGTGAGAGAGTAAGATCCGCTATTAAAAACACGGGATGTACTTTTCCGGTGAAGCGGATTACAGTGAATCTGGCACCCGCCGATTTAAAGAAAGCTGGCCCTGCTTATGACCTACCGATAGCAGTAAGTATTCTCCTCAGTTCCGAACAGGTTTCATTCGATACTGCGAATCCCCTGTTTTTGGGCGAACTTTCTCTCGATGGATCTTTGCGCCATACCCATGGCATTCTTCCAATGGTATCGTTGGCCAAAGAAAAAGGATTGTCGCCGGTTTTTGTCCCAGCCGTTGATGCAAAAGAAGCTGCATTGATCGAAGGCATGAGGGTAGTCCCGGTTGAATCGCTGGCCCAGCTGGTTGCTCACCTTAGAGAGGAAGCATTGATTCCTGATTATGTCCTTGAAGAGGACCCATTTGAAGTGATAGAACGGGTGGACGTGGGTATAGACATGGCTCATATTAAAGGACAAGAGCATGCCAAAAGGGCGTTGGAGGTAGCGGCGGCAGGAGGGCACAACCTCATAATGAGTGGGCCTCCGGGAAGCGGTAAAACTCTCCTGGCTCGGTCTCTCCCGACGATCCTTCCTCGGATGACCAGTGACGAGGCTTTGGAGGCTACCAAGATTTACAGCGTTAGCGGACTTCTTCCTTCGGATACTTCCGTTATTGCTCAACGGCCTTTTCGTTCTCCTCACTATACCGTTTCCCATGTTGGGCTCGTGGGTGGAGGCAGGTGGCCTCGGCCCGGTGAAATTAGCTTGAGTCATCGCGGTGTACTTTTCCTTGATGAGTTGCCCGAATTTGGGCAAGCGGACCTGGAAGTGTTGCGTCAACCGATGGAAGACAAAGTGGTGACCATAACAAGGGCTCAGGGCAGTGTGACTTTCCCGGCCAATTTCATGCTTGTTGGGGCGATGAATCCCTGAAGTTGTGTTGCCCAGATGCCACCATTTCTAAAGATGTCGGAAGGTAGCAGAGATTGATTGTCACATCGTCAGTGCCAACGACGATCTTTTCAGTAATGCTTTCAACAATCCTTCTTTTCTCTTCATCATTCAGTTCCGGCCATCTGGAGTACAGGTCTTTGGCCTCGTTAAGTATTTGGTCGCTGGATAGATATTGAATCTTGAGAAAGTCAATTTCACCTTGAATCTCAGGAACTTGGTCCTGTATTTGTTTGAGCCTTGCTTCCAGTGGCTTATACCGATTCCCAAAGCCTTCTGGCGTGATTTGATCGTCGAGGTATAGCTTGTAAGTTTTATCCATTTCCTGTTGGATTCTTTGCTCTTCTTGGGCCAATGCAAAGACAAGCTCTTCCTTGTCTCTGATTACTTGGTCAGCTTTATTTAAATAGCTGGTGACTTCTGAATCAGAAAAGAAGAAATCCTTGAGCTGCTGGTGAAATACATGCTCTAGATCGCTTATACCTATCTTATTTCGGCATTTGTAGCAAGTGTATTTTGGAGAATTGGAAGGCACATACATTTTGTTACCACAGCCACAAAAGGCAGTGCCGGTAAATAGATGAACAGCCTTACGCGCTGGCCGCTTATTCTTTTTTCTTTGTTCATCCAAAATCTGATTGCATTGTTCCCAAAGTTCCTCAGAAAGAATAGGTTCTATTGGGATAAGAACCCATTCGCTTTCTGGCTTTATCACCCAATTCTTCTTCTCTCCCAAGCTTTTTGTATAATTCGCTCGGCGAATCCCTTTAGCAGAAGGGTCTTGGAGAAGTCTTTCAACGGTTGTATCTGAAAAATTAGAGCCATTACGAGTTCTATACCCAGCCTCGTTGAGTAGCCGAGCTACTGTTTTCTTCCGGCGATGTTCCAAGAAGAGTTCGTAAATCAGTTTTCTGATAGGCGCTTCATTCGGATCAGGAACCAGTTGTCCATCTTTCCAGCAATAACCAAAAGAAGCTTGGCCGCCAAGCGGCTTGCCAAGCTTCGCCCTAATAGGAACAGAGGCAGCTACCCTCTCAGCAATTTCTTCTCTTTCCCATTGAGCCAAAGCAGCAATCATAGTATAAAAAAGCCGCCCAGCCGGACTTGAGGTGTCAATTGACTCTTGAAGGGAAATCAAGTCAGCATCGTTTTCCCTGAATATTTCAGAAAATTCCAAAAGCTCTTTGGTATTCCGGGCAAGCCGAGCAAGTTTGGAAAATATCAACCCGCTTATATGCCCACTCCGAATATCATCAAGCATACGCTTGGTTTCCGGCAAATCCATAACAGATTTGCCGCTAACAGCTTCAAGATGATATACCTCTGCTACTTTCCAGTCCTTGGACTCAGCGTAATAGCTGGCTCTTTTTTCATGGTGTTCTGGGCTTTCACCTTCTGCTTGTTCTTCTGTTGAAACCCGAATCCAAATGCCAACTGATTTCTTTTTCTGCATTGCTCAACTCCAGCACGAAATGGCATAATAGAATAGAGAGGAGTAGGGAAAGTCTCCCTGCCCCTCAGATTTTTTACTGGTCTTGGTTAGCTATTGAGGGCAGCCAAGACCAGTAATCCGACTAAACCAGCGGCACCAAGCGCAATTCCAGCCCTAACCAAATCAGGTCGGCTGATAACAGTGCCAACTGTAAGCGTCACTACCGCACCCACAGCCATCTGCTTAAGCTGATTTTTAGCTTCTAACTCATAGCTGTCATCATAAGGTTCCATCGCATACATGACTTGCTTCCTCCTTTCATCAAATTTTGCAATCAGGTTCGCGATTGAAGATCGACCACAAGGTTACCCCCACAATGAAGGCACCGAACATGAACTGCCCGTGTTGCTTCTCGTGGCAAGGCCATCGCAAACGTCTTATCACAATAATGACATTGCACATTCACTGAATTTGAAGTCTTATCAAGGGACTTTGCTAGGGCATAAATACCAGCAGCAGCTAATCCCAAAAGTGTCATAGTCTCCAGAAAAGACCCCCAGTCGCTCTTATCGCCACTTTGTTCCTCATAAGTGCTCTTCTGCTGATTAAGAGAAGCCCATTTGTCAGTAGAGACGCTAATGGGCTTCTGGCGGCGATCTTTTGTCATATAATTTCACCTATTATCACGAAAGTTATTACGAAATGTACCATACTTCATTAGTCAATGTCAACTGGTTAAAAGTAATCTATCCATACATGGCAAATTATTTCAAATGAAATGCATCTCTTGACAAATATCTGAATAGGTATAACGATAGAATTAGAAACCCATCATCCAAATATCACGAGAGGAGGAAACATGAAAGTAAAAGATCAAATCTTTAGGGAGATGGAATCGGTTCCCGAACAATACTTTCCAGAGATACTGTATTTCATACGCTTTTTCTCCCAAAAAGCAATTGAAGAAAAAGCGGGAACAGCTATCGCCAGCGAAACCTCTCTCGGAAAAGACTGGCTGAAACCAGAGGAGGATGAGGCATGGCAAGATTTGTAAAAGGAGATGTGGTAGTTGTTCCTTTCCCGTTTTCAGACTTAACCCGCGCAAAAAGGCGTCCCGCTTTGGTTGTTGCCGAAGCAGAAGAGGATTTAATCCTCTGCCAGATAACCAGCCAACAAATCAGAGACAAGCACGCTGTATTGATCGAAGAGAAAGATTTTGAAAAAGGGACGCTGAAACAGAAAAGCAATATCCGACCGAATCGCATCTTCACGGCTGACCGCCATATAGTCCTGTACCAAGCTGGTCACCTCAAGATTGATAGATTGAATGAAGTGATCGAGAGAATAGTCGATATATTGCGTCAGTGAATTACCAAAGCTCTTTCGCAGGGAAAATCGCTTTCCCTAAAAAACAAGAGAGGATCATAAAATTAAGTCCTCTCTTTTTTTGTGGAAAAGTTTGTTTTTGAAAGCCTAATAACCTCGTCCTTATTCCCCTGCGTCTTGTAATCGACAAGAGGCGGCAGACTACAGCCTGAGAACGCCTGCGATGTTTTCCCATCTACCGCCAGTTTCAAGTAGATGTGGTAGTTCGGAAGACTTACCAAATCATTTTGGCTGAAAACAGGATGAAATTCTTCCGCCAGAACCTTTGCATCATTAACTCCCAGCCTAAACGAAATCATCGTTCCCACATTGCCAAATATCGCTGCCCTTATCTTCTCCTCGAACTGTTCAATATATTGATGGGCAAGGATAAGGTTCAGCCCATATTTTCTGGACTCAGAAAGAACATCGGCAAATGATAATGTTATGAAGTTATGAGCCTCATCCACATACAAATGAAAAGGCTCTCTTTTCTCTTCAGGTAACTCAGCGCGGCTCATGGCTGCCAGCCACAGCTTAGTTACCAATAATGATCCCAGAAGCGAACAGTTATCTTCCCCGATTTTGCCTTTAGATAAATCTACGATCAAAATCTTGCCTTGATCCATCACTTCACGAAGATTAAATGCGCTCTCTGGCTGACTAACGACGTTTCTCAATGGCGGATTAGACAAAAACTGCCCCACTTTGTTTAAAATAGGAGATATCGCTTCTGACCGCCTCCAAGCCGAATATTTATCAAATTCAAGAAGCCAGAAATCCTTCAATTGCTGGTTTTTAAGAAGCTTAACCGCTCCTGCCCGAAACTTTTTGTTTGTCAGTAGTTTCGGAATATCTAAAAGCGTACTCCCCCGATATTCTAAAAGCGTCAACACCGAATACCTCAAGATATGCTCCAGCCTCGGTCCCCAGAATTCAGGCCATATTTTCTTGAACACTGAAATGAGTCCCGAAGCTACTAAATGGCGAAAGGCTGGGTCAGTACGTTCCAAAGGGTTGAACGCGATAGGATGCTCTGTATCTGCCGGGTTGAAGTAAATAACATCCTTCATTCTCTGGTTAGGGATGAAATGCAAGATATCCCCGGCTAAATCGCCATGAGGGTCGATTAAAGCCAAACCTCTGTCCGACCGAATATCATCAATAGCCATGTTCTTGATAAGCGTGGATTTTCCTGTTCCTGTCTTCCCGATGATATACATATGAGAACTTCGGTCTGCTTGCTTAATTCCAAAACGCCTTTCCTGATTCCTGAAGTTGGTGATACCTATGGGCGTGAAAAGGTTCTTGCTTAGCTGGTCCATATTTAAACAATAGAACTCCTGCCCATTGCCGTGAAGCTAAGAAAATTTGCCTCCAAAGGCAATTTCCCACGTCTTTCTGGATGCCACACAAAAGCTACATTGAAAATAGAACATTTGCAAATTAAGGAGGAACAGGAATGAACGTATGGGCTATAGCTTTTGATGCCACTCTGGAAGTGCGCATTGAAGCGGAAACCGAAAAAGAAGCAAGAGAAATTGCCGAAAAGATGGCAGAGGAGGTGAGAAACAGGGACTTGAATCTGGGTCCTCAAATGGATTTATCCATTAACGGCATCATGCACCCATAACGCCAAAAAAAGTAAAGGAGGAATTCAAAATGGTTGCGAATGTGGAGACAATGTTTTATCACGGAGAAATACCGTGGCATGGCCAAGGAACCTGCCTTGA
>JABHWQ010000335.1 GCA_018657655.1 Chloroflexota bacterium
CGTAGTATGCATGGGAGCATACTCACGATATGGTGGTATGACCACGGACACCCAACTCTCTTCACAATTGCTGACGAACAACGGGCCGATGGAAGGCTTCAAGTACCAATCGACGCAAACGTATTTTACGACTTACAGGAATCTTCTACCCCTGACAATGAGGAGTCCCAAGCGCTCCTAGCTGATTGGTTACAGGAGAACGTAGAATTATGCTTGACGAGTGAGATTCTAAATGAAATAGACCGTCATAATAACAAAACCCACCGACAACATATGCGACAGTTCGCAGAAACCTTCACAATACTCCAACCAGTGCATGACGACAGGTTCACAGAAATTACTAAGAAAATACGCCCTTTTTTCCCAAGACAGATGACTCCAAGCGATGCTTCAGACCTCCGGCACCTTGCAAGGGCAGTGGCCGCAGATATGGAGTTCTTTGTGACACGCGATGAAGCTCTTTTGAAAAAAGCGGACCAAATCTACGAAAGCCACGGTATCCGCATCATCCGACCGTCCGACCTAATCATTCGTCAGGATGCGATTATCAGGGAGGCGGAATACCAACCTGCTCGGTTGGCTGGTTCCCCTATACGAGCCGAGCGCGTCAACAGCGAGTCGAGCTCTTTCCTTGTTGATACATTCTGTGCTAGAGGACACGAGAGTAAATCGCAGTTTCGCAACCGACTTCAACCATGCCTAGTAGACCCTCATACTTACGAGGCTACTCTCGTACGAAACGGTAGCGACGCCTTAGGACTCGTTGTCTATGACCGCCGCAGTTCGCACGAGCTAGAAGTTCCGATTCTCCGCATAGTACAAGGTCCTCACTCCGCGACACTTGCACAACATCTTGCCACACGAACTATTTTGACATCCTTTGCAGAACAGCGCGTTCTAACAAAAATTACAGACACCCATCTCAACAGCCATTTGACTGATGCGCTACAAGAGAACGGCTTCATATCTTCAGAAGGAATATGGACGAAAGTCGGCCCCCACTTCATAGGAACAGCAAAGGAGTTGCTTTCAAACCTGGTCTCATTCAGAAATCGTTTCCCACAATCGGCCCAGTGTCTGGAGAACTTGTCCGACACTCTAAGTGCCGCGATGTTAGATGGCGACACACAGATGCTCGTGGAGGCAGAACGTTCTCTCTGGCCAGCGAAAATAACTCACATAGACATGCCTACTTTCATTGTCTCTATTCGGCCCGAGTGGGCTATGCACTTATGTGACCCAAGGATTGCCCTTCAAGACCTCTTTGGGAGTGAACCAGACCTTGTTTTTAATGCAGAGAACGTGTATTACAGAGCCAGCAGTCCCAAAGTCCTGTCAGCCCCAGCCCGTTTGCTGTGGTACATTAGCAAAGGAACCGGCACATTCCAAGGAACAATGTCTATACGGGCCTGCTCATATGTGGATGAGGTTGTATTGGACAAACCCAAGCCTCTATTCTCACGCTTTCAGCGGCTTGGTGTGTACAAGTGGAATCATGTCTTGAGGGTTGCCAAAGAGGAAACCGAGAATGAAATCATGGCTTTTCGCTTCAGTTTAACCGAGACATTCACAAATCCTATTCAGAAGCGTGAATTGCAGGAAATCTGGAGGAGAGAAACCGGAAATGCTTTCAATATCAATGCACCTATCAGCATTCCTAACGACCTATTCTTTCGTCTCTATAAAATGGGAATCCAAAGCCAATAGTAGGTAACCATCATGCCTAATAACGTGTTGTTTTTGTCAATTCGCCCTCGATATGCAAACAAGATTCTCGAAGGAATCAAGACCGTAGAATTGCGTCGTGTTCACCCAAAACGCATTGGTAAGGGAGACATTGTGTTGATTTACGCACCCTCACCAGTCAAGTCTTTAGTCGGCGCATTTGAAGTGGACCGAGTCGTTGAGAAGCCTGTAGAAGAACTCTGGCATATAGCCAATGGTAAAAATGGAATTACGCGCAATGAATTTGATGCCTATTTTAAGGGAGTGACCATAGGCGTTGGCATATTTTTCAATAAGGTCTGGCGTCTTCCAAAACCCATACAGCTTCAAGAGTTGCGGGAAATCATCAGAGACTTCCACCCACCGCAGGGTTTTCGGTACGCCACTTCCGGTGATTTGGAATTGCCGCGAATTTCGGAGATACTTAAGGGATTGGTAAACCCATAGGTATCAATGAAAAACACTTGGGATTTCAACTGCACTATGGTAAGCATCGGCTCGACATAAATAGGAAGTAACTAGCGATAATGAAACTCAACTCTCTCAGCTATCGTCACTTGGTAGATTACATTTCTTGGCTAGTATGAAAGGAGTGAAACATGGAGGTTTATTGGCTTGGCATTGACAAGAATGGAAAACATGCATCCTATGAAGAACTTCAACGAAGGAACGTAATAGCTCAGGGATGGAGTGAACTCGGAGATTTACAAGACCTCACCAATGTTATTGATTACAATATCTTTTGCCGGGAAATTCACAAACGTGGTGACCAGTTTCATGGTAACAAAAATTGGCGTGAGTGTTATAAGCGGCCAAACTATATTCCTAGAATAATGTGGGAATTGATGCATCTACAACCTGGTGACTTGGTTGTAGGAGTAGAAGGGACAACGATTAGAGGTATTTGTCAGGTTATTCAGAAAGGAGCAGATGCCTACAAATTTGACCCCCCCGGGGAGAGCCGTGAGTATGTTCACACAATCCGCTTTGCCAATTGGATTGACTGGGATGATAAGGCATTCGGGACTCCGCCAAATGTTGCAAGACAGGGTGTTACTGGGATTACAAAGTTTCGCAAGCAACGAGACTCTATAGTTGCTGCATGGCAGCACTTCAAAGCTTATTCTAATGAACTGGAATTACAAGACACCGAATACCAGATTGAAGTGAGGAACGCTGAGCCTGAAGATGTTCCTCCTGCTCCACAAGAAAGACCACCATCCGCCGATACAACAGGCAAGAAGTGGAAAACGAATCCAGGCAGAGCGAAGAGAGCTTTACAAGCTGCATCATACAACTGCGAAATTGACTCAACACATGTAACATTCACTTCATATGCTACGAACAAGAACTATGTGGAGGCTCACCATCTCGTACCGATGGCTTTTCAAAATGATTTCCAATACAGTCTTGATGTTCCAATGAATATTGTAGCTCTCTGCCCAAACTGTCACCGGCTACTACATCATGCCAAAATCAGTGAAAAGAAGAAGCTTCTGGAATTTCTCTTTCGAAAGCGAGAATCAGAACTGGAACCTTTCGGCATATCTTTATCGATGAATAGGTTGATAGTAGTTTATCAGTGAGCGATGATGCTATCTACTCAGGAAAGAGGTGCCTTATACAGCTTCAAGCTGTCGTGGAACGTCACTGACCTTGTATACCTCTGAACCATCTCCAATGACTCCCACCTGCCAAGGTCCTTGATAGTCATCGTATCCACTCCTGCTTTTCTCAACAGGCAAGCAAATGTTCTGCGGAACGTGTGAGGATTGCAGGGAAGACCTGTTTTTTCATCAAGACGTCTGAGCATTGTGGTGATACCCCACTTGTTCAGACCCCAAATGCCACAACTATTCGGATTGTACTCAGCTAGCCATTGTTTGAGGTATTGTTCTGACATTGCACCGAAGGGAGCAAATCCCTCTTTGTTTCCCTTTCCTATGGTTTTTATGATGGAGTTATTCCAATCAATGTCCTGAACTCTTATATTCGTTAGTTCAGAAAGACGCATACCGCTTTCGGTAAATAGAGCAATGATGGCCTTATCACGGTTGTTGTTTGCCTTCTGAATCAGAGTGAGTACTTGTTCATATTCCAAAGACGGCATAATGAGTTTGCCTAACCTTGGGGCTTTCATGTTGACCATTGGACTTGGCAAACCGAAGCGATGTTCACGCCAGTTATAAAACGTTCGAATAGCTCTGAAATATGCATGTCTATTGCCGGGATTCTTGAATTGGAGCAGGAATCTCTCAATAGACTGTTCTGTGGCAGTATCAGGATTACTTATGTCGAAGAATTTGCCCAGCTTAACTCGATAAAAAACCATTGTGCCATCAGAGCATTCGGTCATCTGTCGGGATTGCATGAACAGACTGAAATAGTCAGGAAGCTTCTTTGTAGGTTTTTTTGGGGTTTTTGCTGACGCAAGAAATTTTATTAGCTTGGCGGATGGTGGACGCTTTCCATTCTTGACCTGAGACAGATAAGATTTGCTGAAATTGCCTGATTTTGCAAGTTCAGATAGGTTTGATTTGTTAAGCAGAGTTAAGCAATTTACGTACGATTTTTTTGGCAGTTGCTTAACGTTTTTCTTGGAGGGGCCTTTTCTAGGGGCTAAAACAGTCTTTTTTGTTAGCTTCGACTTGCATCTGGTAGCGGCGGATGGACTTGAACCATCGACCTTGGGATTATGAGGCCCACGCTCTAGCCACCTGAGCTACGCCGCCATGAGGCCAACCGCATTTCAATATAGCATCTTGATTAAAAAGCGTCAAGTTTAGTATTAGTGCAATTGGCTTTACATAACACTATTAACCCTTTGATTTTGCTCTCGCGCTATGGTAACATTAGTTGGCTAAAATGGTCACATCGGGGAGTGGCGCAGCCTGGTTTAGCGCGCCTGCATGGGGTGCAGGAGGTCGGAGGTTCGAATCCTCTCTCCCCGATTTTTATGCTTATTACAATTAAAACAGGAGGATTTCTATGGCAATCGAATACGGACCATATAGTTCAATTCTAGTGGATATCAAGGATTTTGTTGCTACCGTTACTATCAACAGGCCCAAGGCGTACAATGCATTGACGATTGAGGTTTTCCGGGAGATGACCGATGCCTTCGATAAGATCGGTTATGACCGTCGCGTGGCAGTGGTTGTACTCACAGGAGCCGGAGACAAGGCGTTTGCAGCCGGTGCTGACGTGAAGGCTATCAACGAAAATATTTGTACCGACCCGATGGGCGGCCTGGCTTTGACCGGAGACTTCGCCCGCATGGGTAATGCGATTCGCACGTGCGGTAAGCCCGTCGTCGCTCGATGCTTTGGACAGATCATCGGTGGTGGATTCGAACTACTCGTTTTCTGCGATCTGGCAATTGCAGCTGACAATACCAAGTTCACTGCCGGCGAAGCTTTCGTCGGTGCGGTAGCAATCGGAACCACCCAGTTTGCCACTATGATCATGGGCGACAAGCGCGCGCGCTGGCTGCTGATGACCGACGAGAGAATCGATGCCCAAACAGCTCTAGACTGGGGAATCGTCAATAAAGTTGTCCCGGTTGACCAGCTGGATGCAGAAGTGGATAAGCTCTGCAAGACTTTGATCAACAAGTTCCCTTGGGCTATCCGATTCACGAAAACTCAGCTCAACTTCTGGCATGACATTTCTTC
>JABHWQ010000471.1 GCA_018657655.1 Chloroflexota bacterium
CAGGTGAGTCGGTCGGATGGATTGGCTTCGATTCGCTATCGATCGTATAGGTAAGCACGGTTCCCTTATCGCTCACCTCGACCCAATCCTTCAATTGGGCAAAACAGTCCTTGCAGACAGATCGGGCCGGGACAATGACGCGGTTGCATGTTGGACATCGCATACCCATAATTTTTGATTTATCTCGCAATGTGGTCAGAAAACGGCTGCCGGTAGCACCGGCGGAATATGTGTTCGGAATGTATATCTGGCCGTGATATAGCCAAACATCCATTCCCTCTAGTTTTTCAGTTGTTGTCTGCATGGCTCACCTCCTACTCCTCGATTGTCCTGTAATATAATATGTCCTGCATGCCGATGCCACGTTCGTCGTAGTCTTCCTTCCAGACTGCCTGAACCCGCATCCCTTCTTTCAGCTTTTCCGGGTCAGTTTCTTCCAGCCAGTACCTCTGGTAGACACCATTGTCCAGCAAGATCATTCCTGATGGATAAGGATTGGCCCACCTTTCCCCATAGTGCGGATCCCAGAGTGGGAAGACGAGGTAGGTGTATTGCATGACAGTGCCAGTATCAGGAAGCTCTTCCCATTCCCAGCCCGTTTCAACCTTGCACTTAGCACAGACTATGGTGGGCCAAAACATGAGCTTTTTGCACTTGGGGCATTTGTTCGCCACAAGTTTCTTGTTTTCTTTAGCTTCGGCATAGGTCTTGCCCAAGTATTTGCCGGTTGACCAGTCATATTTGCGAGGTGTATCGATATTTACGGTGATGTATTCCGGTTCTTTCGCCATTTCTTAAATACCTCCTAAATCGACCTCTTGAGCAGCGCCATGGTTGTCCAGTTAGGACCTCCGAGTGCAGTGGCGATAGCTGTCTTGACATCGCGAGTGGCCTGATGTTCACCGGCATCACCGCGAATTTGTAACGCAGCCTCGGCGACTCGAATGACTGGAGTAGCTCCAATTGGGTTGGTGGCTATTACACCGCCGGAGCAGTTCACCGGGAATTCCCCGTCCATCTCGGTGATACCTTTCTCTATCAGCTTCCAACCTTCGTTTTTCTCGCAAAAATGGAGGTGCTCGTAGAGGTTCATTTCCTCCCAGTTGGAAGGTTCGTAAATCTCCGCCAGGTCGACATCTTTACGGACATTGGTTATCCCGTTTCGCTTGTATATATTTTCGCAGGCTACATGCTGAGTATAAGTCTCGGTGCCGGTGGGATCGCCGAAGGTCCCTGCTTTGAACGGTTCCTGATGAACGACTTCTACATCGGCGATCCAGACCGGTTTCTTGGTGATCTTTTTGGCCTTCTCTTCCGAAGCCATGATCATGACACAGGCACCGCATGATTGCGGGCAGAAATCCAAGAATCTGAGGGGCCATACCAGGTATCCTGATTCCAGCACCTGGTCTATGCTGGTGAGGCCAAGCTTGAGATGAGAATACGGATTTCGGCATGCTCCTTTATCCGCTTTCAGCCTGATCATAGCGGCATGCTCTTCTTTGGCCCCTGAAGTTTTCATATATGAAAGCGCCTGTTTGGCGAATTCCCCGATAGCGCCTGTCGTGGCGCCTTTGGCCCATGAGGGATTCATGGCTGCTGTTATGGCTGCTGTGGTATCACCACAGTCCTGTTTTTCATAGCCGATGACCATTGCAACATCATGAAGCCCGCCGGCAACCATATAGAATCCCTCGCAAACAACCGAACCTCCGCTGGTACCACCAGTGGCTACCTTGAGACCGGGTTTGCCGAATCCCCCCATTTCAGCAGCCATCACGTGATCCGGAAAATAAATCGCCTCAAAGGTCTCCATGTTGGAGTGGAACGTAGCTTCGATATCCTTAATGCTAAGATCAGCGTCTTCAAGTGCGGCTCTTACGGCCTCGCCAACCATCTCCTGCATGTTCACATCGGGTCGATTGCTCTTATGATAAGTCTGTCCAATTCCTACTATTGCTACTCTATTGGCCATATCTTTCCTCCGAACTATGAGTTCCCCAGGACCATCACAGCCTGGTGCTGCCCACAAATTCCAGTATAACCGTGGGCCAGAGCTGTTTTGGCTCCCTTGACCTGTCTTTCGGCTGCCTCGCCGCGAAGCTGTAGTACAGCCTCGGCAACACGAGCGATTCCTGCCACGCCGTTGGGATTACCTGGCAGAAAACCACCCG
>JABHWQ010000495.1 GCA_018657655.1 Chloroflexota bacterium
GGCCCAAAATATTGGCAATTCTGCGTGGGACTGGGGGCATCGCCGCCATTTGGACAGGTTTGTGTCCAAATGGCGGTTTCTGCAACCACTTTCAGCTGCTGGCGGCGATGGTCCGTTGTCCTGAGATTCCAAACACATTCATTTCGCGGGTATTTCGCCTTTAGGGATCGAAGCGAATTGGCTCCCACCTTGGATCTATCCTGACCATGCTTTCATCAGCTGCGCTGGCCCTGTAAATACCGAAGGATTTCCATGCGAATCGTTTATCCTCGGTATATTCGATTTTCTGACCATTATCAAAGTCCATGGTGAACGAGATGGCGGTGTCATGGATTGTTGCAGAGCTGACGTGCTCAGGCCCTACTCTATCTGCTGTTTCTCGAATAATCTGAAGCATCGCGTGTAGAGAGTGGAATGATCCTGTGTAGGACTGGCCCATTCGTCTGTATTTAGCCGCTTCCTTTTCGCTGTGGTATTTATCAAGAAGCTCATTCATCAGATCCGTCACATCACCCGTCTCGTTGTACCACCGATGCGGCTGGCATATCAGCATGCCGTCAAATGGTTTCCAATCACCGAACGTGTCCAACATTAGGCCGATGAAAGATGATTGCGCATCGGTACCCAAGAATTTGCCTTTGCCATCAGCATTCAAATATTCCTTCATAAAAGTAGTTGTAGAAACCCCTGTCGCTGGAGGAAACACATAATCGCAGTCCTTCAAGATATTCACTTCGGGACCCCAATCCATTGTACCCAATGCAGTCAGAGATCCACCGACAAGCTGAAATTGATCCGGATGTGCCGTGCAGTACGCCTCTATGCCGTCCAGCAGTTCGTAGGAATAGGTCGTTTGCCATCCTGTCATTCCGATCTTGGCTGGCCCATTGGATTGATGGTCCCAGTCGTTCTCGGCGATCCATTTCATCAAAGTGAACGCAAAAGAACTTGTAGGTACGTTGAGGGCGAACGTGGTTGTAGGTGGGACAATGGTCTCCGGTTCGGCAGTTGAACTGAATACGACCATCCCATCATCAGTTGCTTGCGGATAGATCGTGACGGTAACTTGTGGCAACCAAGAAATGATTAGGTCAGCGCCCTTCATCTTCAGCCACTCATAGCCCGGAATTGCATTTGAGGGACTATACTGAGTGTCATATGTTATTACCTCCAGATACACACCGGGGATGAGATCGTTGTCATTGTAATAATCGATTAAATCTTTGAGTGCCGCATCAATCACGACCAAAGAAGTAGACGCGGGCCCAGTAATATCCGAAAGTATGCCCAACGTGAATATCTCATCTTGTGCCTGAAATGGGCTACGCTCCGGCGTTGGTTCATCATCAGAACAAGCAGCCAGCGATGATGATGCCAATATTAGCATCATTAGTGAGCAACATACCCCATCTGCCAATGGTTTTCATTATAGCACCTCCATTTTTACTATTAGTCATTTCGTAGACCCGAGCAGGGCCAAGCGTTCTCTATACAATCGTCAGTGGTCCCACCTCCTTTATACTCAACGCAAATCCTCATTTAGAGTTGACACATTTCCATCCTAACTAATGTTAGGAACATGGGCGAGGATGCCATCCTTTGATGGTCCCAATGAACCTGATCCGGGGGCTTTCATGTCGAGCGCCATGTGAGTGCGATCGGCGTTGTACAGGTGGATCGCCTGTCTGAATGTCATCCTAGCACCGTGCTTTTCAGGGATGCGGGGATATCCGGGTTTGCCCACCAACATCAATCGACGTGACCTTATATTTTCATGTTGCCAAGCCGTTCCGCGACAATTTTTGTGCAACGTCCTTTAACCTCAAATCCGTTACTTTCTGCCGACTTTGAAAACCAGTTGCAATATCCCATCCTCTGAGCCCGTAGAATTCATCCTTCATCCTTTCGAATTGGTGTTTGTCAATCACCTCGCCCTTACGAAATATCACTTCACCGTCTTTGCCTGGAACCAGGCATTCCGGGTTCAAAACTTCTAGGTTGAGTGAAATTACGTTCCGTCAAGGTGTCATCATCGCGCCCACAGTGCCACTCTCTGCCTTTCTGATTGGTGAGCGAAGTCAATATGGAAAGAGGCACTGTGGGACTTACGGGTTCACCTATCTCAGCCACCCAGATATCAATTCAATCTCCTGGATCTAAACTCACTTCCCACACGCAATGAGGCACATCATCTTTGTTCTTACGTGGTGGTAACTTGGTCGGCACGACCTTCATTTTAGGATTGATGGCACTGACCGTCCATTGGAAAGCGCACGGTTCCATGATTTGACAAATGGGTTCCTCCCCACCTTTTCCTTCTCGCTCGAAATACTCCAGCGAAGTACACCGGTCAACGGTGATCCTGCCGTGGTTCTCGTCAATTAGTTCCCATCGGATATCGTAAATGGAACTCGGAAACGCCGGCATAAACTGCAGGATCTTGAGGTAGGCTGAGACATCGTCTCCTTGTATATTCAGTGCCTTGGCAATTCTCCCCGGTTCATAGGCCTGCATTGTCTCCCAGACTTTCATATCGAAATCGAACGCCTCTTGCCACCCATATTTTGCCTGCACATGAGTGTTCCAATGCCCATCAAGCACCAGGTACAATCTCGAACACTCCCTCACTAGGTTCATCAAAGCCTCTTTTGATAGATTCTCAAGTTTCATATCAGGATCGAACGGCCCGCTGTAATCCTTCACTTCCTCAGTCATTTGTCTCCTCCTTTAACATAAGTTGTTGAATGCATCTTGCTAGTTGGATGCACTGGCATATTCTGTTTCCACATTGGTCTATTCCAATACGCTTTTCAGCATTATTGACTTGCACTTAGCAAATGGATTTAGGGCGCTATGGATCAGGACAGCATCACCGGTCAAGTTTGAACTCCCACTGGCAACACACGTCGCTATAATCGGTTCTTGGATGCCCAGAACGGTGGTTATGGCTTCAATCTCATAGTGCTTGGTTCCCTCTATGACCTTGAGGTCACAATTGAAGGCCTCATCATTGCCCCACTTGTCCATAACCGTGCGATACGAGAAACCATCAATTTTTCGAACGTATTCTCGGTACGTCTTTACAAGCCTCACCAGTTCATCTTTGGTTAAATTGGCGTAAGACAACATGGGATCGAGTCCGCTGTTACGGTTTAACGATTCCACGACAGTTCCCCTCTCTTCATACGATGCCGTTTGTTGTTTGGGATCACATGGCGGTCAGGCCGCCATCCACCACAATATTGGCGCCAGTGACGTAAGACGCCTCCTCTGAGGCCAGAAACAGTGCTACTGCCGCGATCTCATGGGGTTGTCCTCCACGACGTAAAGGAATAACGCGCTTCAAGTTTTCATGCACATTTTCAACGTTGCCCATGACATCCCAACCAGGAGTAACAATCATGCCTGGTGATATCGAGTTGGCCCTGATACCGTATTTGGCCAATTCGACCGCCAACTGCTTCGTCAATGCAATGACCCCGCCTTTGGCAGCACAATGGGCGAAAGTTCCAATGCCGGGCGAACCGATAAGGCCATTTACAGAGGCGGTGTTAATGATAGCCCCGCCGCCACGAGATTTCAGGAGCGGAATTGCATGGTGACAACTCCAGTAAATCAGGTCCAGTTCATTCCGGATGGTGAAGTGCCATTCGTCCCAAGTCATCTCCTCCACAGGCGCAAACCTGGGCGACGAGGCGTTGTTATACAGTATGTCAATCCCCCCGTACGTCTCCTCCCCCAGTCTTATCCAGCTCTCCACAGCCTCTCCATCCGCCAAATCCAATGGCTGGAGGGAGATCATCTCACCGTTTTCTCTTTTCACTATCTCCCGAGTCTCGCGGGCACCCTCAATCTTCAAATCGCAACCCACGATCTTTGCGCCTTCTCTCGCAAAAAGGCAAGCCGCCTCGCGGCCCTGGCCCCCGCCAGTACCTGTGATAAGAGCTACTTTTCCTTCCAGTCGCTTGCTCACAAAAACCTCCTGCAACACGCATAAAACTCATCACTCCCTTTAACAGTGGCCTCGCCCTACAACAGCGAGCCGTGTGAGGTTTGTTGATATTTACAGGGCTCATTGAGCCCAATATGCAATGGTCGCCTCATTGATACAAGTTTACCCCTGACGGTATTAGCCATCAATCCGCGAGTAGCGGGATTTCAAATAGGCTTTTTTATGAAAGCTTTCTGGGCCGATATCCCGTTTTGAGTAGGCATACCTGACGCTTGACGCTGACTTGTCATGGCTGTATATTGAATCCTATCTAGGGGACTCTCAGGAAACGTTATGGAAAAGATTCGACTCTTGATAGCTGATGACCATCCAGGATTCAGGGAGGGCATATCTCGATTTATCGACGATGAAGAAGACCTGGAAGTCGTCGCAGTGGCTGGGGATGGCGAAAAGGCTGTTCGATTAGCGACGGAATTAAAGCCTGATGTGA
>JABHWQ010000376.1 GCA_018657655.1 Chloroflexota bacterium
CCGCGATTTGGCTTCGGCCTGAGTTATGAACGCAGACAAACAGAACCTTTTTCAATCTTCGATTTCGACCTCTTCCAGTATCATATTTGCTTCATTGCCACAATTCCGGCAGACGATGGTTGTTTTTTTAGGCTTTTGTTGGTGTTCAGCTACACTGGCTTCTTCTTTGACGATCATATTTGCTTCGTTACCGCAGTTTTCACAGACCATGTTGTGTTGATGTTTGTGCGTCATTGTGATCACCTCACTTCATTTTCTTGGCGATGTTGCCGCCAAATTCCACACATTGAGCCAGTTCAGCTTCTTCGGGGACCCATTTGAAGGTAAGATCGTCGGCTATCATTTCAATGCCCATCTCGTCCATTTCTTGCCGGACAGCTTTAGTGGCTCCACCACCCCAACCGTACGAGCCAAACGTAGCGCCGATTTTATTTTTGGGTTTGAGCCCTTTAAGATAACATAGGAACTCTGCTACAGAAGGGAACATGCCATTGTTTAAGGTTGGCGATCCGATAATCAAAGCTTTGGCATCGAGTACATCGGTCATGATATCGCTTTTGTCAGTGGATGTCAGGTTGTACGATTTGACCTCGATACCTTCTTCCAATAGTCCATCCACAATTGCGCTTGCCATCTTTGCAGTACTGTGCCACATGGAGTCATATACTACTAGGGCTTTATCGATGGTCTTGCCTGCCGCCCAATCAGTATAGGCAGAAATGATCTTGCCCGGATCGGAGCGCCATATAATTCCATGATCCGGAGCTATCGTTTTGATACTCAGTCCGCCAAGCTTGCTTACAGCCGGAGGAATAAGATGACCAAAAAGCATCAGGATGTTGGCGTAATACTTGGAAGCCTCCTGCATAATAACAGCGGGATCTACTTCATCATCGAACCGCTCGGAAGTTGCCAGATGTTGTCCGAACGCATCGCTGGAAAAGAGAATTTCATCCTGAGGGCAATAGGTAACCATCGAATCAGGCCAATGTAACATTGGTATTGGTACAAAGGCAAGCTGCCTTTTTCCTAAATCGAGAGTGCTACCTTCTTTCACTGGGATCATTTTACGATCGATATTGAAGTGTTTCTTGAGTCCAGCCTCGCCACGTTTCTCTGTTGTAATCAGCTCAGCCTTGGGAGCTGCCTGAAGCATCATGGGAAGCGAACCGGAATGATCCATTTCAACGTGGTTTGAGACAATGTAATCTATATCTTCAGGATTAATTATTTCTTTGATACGACGCAGCATCTCCGGGAAAAACTGGTGTTTGACCGTATCAATGAGTGCTATTTTCTCATCTACGATAAGAAAGGCATTGTATGTTGTGCCTCGGTTCGTGGTGTATCCGTGGAAATTCCTGATATCCCAGTCTATAGCTCCAACCCAGTAAACTCCTTCGGCGAGTTGTGTTCTACGCATCGTTAGACTCCTTCAGTGCACCAAAATATTAATCAATCTGTTTAAATATCTTTTGAGACATGCCGCAAACCGGACATTTTTCCGGGACCTCACCTTCAACAGTGTTCCCGCAATACTGGCAGACGTGGATTGACGTTTCTTCGATGGATTCTCCTTTTTCCACTTTGTCCAGGAACGCTCCGAACATACCATGATGGATTTCTTCTACCTCGTTCGCTAACTCGAAACTATCTTTTGCTTTCTGGTCTCCATCCGCTTCGGCCTGCTTTATAAATCCGGGGTACATCTCGGTAAACTCATGGTTTTCACCGCTGACAGCAGCCTTCAGATTCTCTATTGTTGAATTAATGCCTTTGAGAACTTTTAGATGGTTTTTAGCGTGTACCGTCTCGGCATCTGCTGCTGCCCGGAACAATCGAGCCACCTGTTTGTACCCTTCCTTTTCAGCTTGTTCGGCGAAGAAGAGGTACTTGCGATTAGCCTGGCTTTCACCTGCGAAAGCTGCTTGAGCGTTGTCAGTAGTCTGAGTCATCGTTTTCCTCCGTATATTTTAGATTGGTCTTAAATCAGGATAGCGTATGGAATATTGAGGAGTAATAAAATGAAAACAGTAAAATATTACAAACCTGTAACATTGAAAAGAATTCCGCTTAAACTCTAAAGCTATTCAGCCCATACGTCAATGCTTCTCATTTGGGAGTCTTCGATCTTGCTTTGAACGATTGGGCCGTGATCGAGTAGAAAATCGCTTGGAGAATCACTAAGGCCATCGTGCCGAAGTTGCGCTATCAGTAATTGCGATGTTTGCTCCATTAATTGCGCTTTTCGATTGTAATCGTGAGTGGTAACAAGATCGGAAATAAGCCGATAAATTTGGTCTCCCAATTTAGGTAAATTTTTCGTTGCTCTATGCATCCATTTGTAGAAAGGCCGATATCGCTTGTTCAATAGAAATACAATGGAAATAGTATCGGTGATGAATTTGGTCTCTGCCCATTGTGCGGCTACATAATCTTCTCGTTTAACACAGCGTTGATAATTGTACTGCCCCGATTGGGCGATTGTCATGCATCTTGAAGCTATTTTCTTCAGATGTACATCTTCGGGATAGAAACCCTTCAGTCGATCTCTGAAGGATGTGAAGTCGCCAAGTGGATCGGTGAAGACCTTGCCATTGGTCGCCGCTGCCAGATTGATCTCGGGGATTCGGCGCCATTCCACCAAGGTCTCAGGAGGATGGTCAAGACCGATGAACTTCCGATAGAATTGTTCAATCTCGAAAACACCTACACGCCCCCCTCCCCATGAACTCTCTTTCCTGGGACCGAAGCCCTCAAATTCTCCGGGGAGATTTTGCACTTCTTTCTGCAATCCAGGACCGATTGTTTCAAAATCGTTTTTAGTTAGCCATAGACAGAAAGAAGGTCCCCAATCGTGATCACGGGATAATTCATCGTCAAATCCGAAACACTCGGAACCGTCCCCCACCAAACCAGCGGCGATGTTGTTTTGATGCTCACCGAACTTCTCAGCTATCATCGGAACACCTACTTCAGAGAAGTACCGCTCACATAATTCAAGTCCATTCATTGTTGCTCGTTGTCTTGCAATCGTAACCTGTGTTATATGATCATGAGCCAACTGCGGAAAACTAACTAATTTGGTCTATGGCTTGCAGCAAAACAGAGCTGCCTGCCCGGACTGTTTGGAGCGGGGCTAATGCACCGCGCTACTTTTTCTGTAATTGGGAAAGGAGTTCAGAAGCTTTATCACTTTCCCCTTTCTTTTCGTACACCTTTGCCAGCATATTAACTATACCAATGTAGCGGGGATGGCTTTCTCCCAGAGTTCGCCGACGAAACTCCATTACTTCGGAGTAGTACTTTTCCTCTTGTTCGTATTCTCCCCAGCGATCGTATACCAATCCAAGATTGGCCATGGCTGCCATATAATCCGGGTGTTCCTTGCCGAACAGTTCTGAGAAGATATCGATTACTTCTTTGTAAAGCAGTTCGGCATTTTCATATTGCCCGATCACGCAGTATAATCCGCCCAGGCTGTTCAGCCCTGAAGCATACAGTGGGTGTTTTCTGCCAACTGTTTCACCATATATTTCCAGTGCTTCTTTGAGAAGCGGCTCGGCTTCTTCGTGTTTGCCCATTGCCCTCAAAGGTCCGGCAATGTTGTTCAGGCTGGTAGCATAAGGAATATCCTTGTTGCCGCTGCTGCGGACGATTTCGAATGCCTCACGGTGAAGTTTCTCTGCGTCTTCATATCGCCGCATGTCTTGATATAAGAGTCCCAGATTGTTCAATCCGCTGGCGTATAGGAAATGCTTCTCTCCCAGGCTTTTGGAATAGATGTCTATAGCTTTGCGGAAAAGGTCTTCGCTTTTAGGATAATCCCCCATCAGTCGATATGTTCCCGCCAGGTTGTTGACGGCAGTAGCGTAGTCGGCATGGTCCTCACCGAGGGTTGCGGCAAGTACCTTGATGGCATCAGTGTAGGCTTTCTCTGATTTGGCATACTGACCGATTGCCCGGTACAGTCCTCCCAGTTCATTCAACACAGCCCCAGAAGAATGATGATCCTCTCCGTATTCCTGCATGGTCAATTCAACTGCCTGCAGTAATAACGGCTCAGCTTCTCTGTATTTACCTTGATCAATAAATTGGGTGATTTGTAAGTTTAGATTCTCAAGATGGTTGCTCATACAAAAACTCTACCATACTTCCGGATAGGCTACATCAACGAAAGCGTTTTCCATCCTGGATTTGTGAATACGTTCCATGTCTGCCAATTCTAGCAATAATTCCTTTTGTCGTAAATCGGAAGTTGCGCTGGCCATCCAAGTGTACAACTCCATAGCTTGCTGTTCTTTTTTCATTGCCATGGCGAATGCATCAGCTGGCTTCATATTGGTTGAGAGTTCCGGTTCGTCGATAGATTCTGAAATATTGTATTGGGGAGGTATTTCTAACGGTAGAGTATTAGGATCGGATCCGTGAAAACTCTCCAGCATGGCTCTATGGTTATTCTCTTCATTGGCCAAATCTGTAAATAGCTCTTTCAGGAATGAGTCTTGAAGCTTGGTTGCAGCGTCAATATAGAAATCATGAGCTTTCACTTCGTTACGAATCGCGAATTTGAGTGTTTTCTCATATGCCTTTTGTTCCAATTGGAACCCCCTTCTTGAATTTGAAATACAGCCTTAGTACAGGAGAGATGAATATGTGTAGTACAAGCAGGCTAATGAATGGAATCTCCAGACTGGTATGAATCTTGAATGACTGGACTTTGTCTAAAACGCCAAATGTTAGTGATTCTACAGTCTGGTATTCAGTGATACCAAATCCGGTAATTACATAAAGAAATGTAACTATCAGGAGTCCCCAACGGACCAGCCTTTTTGTCCATTTGATCCATTGCAGCCATGCCATATCAATCTACCATTTAGAAGGATCGTTCATCAAGATCGCCACTATTGGAATAACCTCGTCTTTCCCAATAACCTTCGTAATCAACGTCATCGGAGAGTTCAATTTCTGTTATCCATTTTATCCACTTGTAGCCCCACTTGCTTTCCGCAACCAGTTGGAAAGGATACCCTCTTTCAGGCGGCATGGTAACTCCATTCATTTTGTATGCCATCAATATATCGTTTTCCATGATATATTCGATAGGGAACGATGTGGTGTATCCATCATAAGCGTGAAATATTATGGTATTAGCGCTATCGAGCGGAGCGGATTCTTCGATAAGTTCTCTAATCAACATGCCTTCCCAGAGAATCGTAGCACTCCAACCTTCCACGCAATCTAACGTGACTACTTTTTCATAGTGCTCATAATCATCGAGTATGTCATCATATATATATTCTGCGGGATCAACTACCAGTCCGGTTACTTTGAGCACATAGTTTTCTATGTCAACTTGTTGGGGTCCTTTAATGGAATTCTCACGGAATGCACCAATGGAGGAAAGATCCTTGCCTTCATATTCTGTTATCTGGACGTCTTTGAGCGCTTTCAGCTCTTCTGACTCCTCGTTCGTTCCACAACCGGTTGCTACAAGGAATAACGCTACTACCAGAAAGGATGAGGTTGCTATGGTAAATGAATGTCTCATATTGTGAGCTCCTTTGCCATCATTTTCACTTTTTCCAAATAGAAATACTGTGACCTAAGTCGCAATCATGTGTATGAAACGCGATTGAACGGCATTTGTTGGATATCACATGGTGAAGAGAAGGGCCATCGGTCAATCACCATGGCTTTATCATATTTGCCGTACCGATCCATATCCGCCATTATGGTGAGGATAATATCCGCGGATACCAATACAGGTATCGATACCAATACCAGAGGTAATCGAAGAACAGGGCTCTTTTGATACAGCCAGCTGGTTGACATGATGAATCCGGCAAATGGCATCCAGATAATATTCAGTAACGATGTGTAAATCGCGAAAAATAGTGGTAAATGCGAAGCTATACCTATCAGCAATGCTGAAATCGCCCAGACTGGTGTCAGGATAGTTCTGAAAACGGAAAGCGATATCCCTAAGATACTATTGGCCATAATCAGCCTTTCATCCCCTTATTCCTGTGATCAACGTATAGCCCACTTCACCACTTTCTATCAGCTCAACGGAACGCTGCGCCAAGCGCTTGCCTTCATCCAAATCAAGTACTCCCAGATCCAGTTTTCCCAAACCTGCCATCATATCAATCCCGAACAACTTCTTTCGCACACCATTGACCATGTTGATAAGTTTGTCACTATGGTCTTCAATTGTGAAATCAACAAATCCGTATTTTTCCAGTATGCTTACATATTCTTGGGACGTTCCAGCCCCAGTTATACAGGCCACCCACGTCAACATAGACTGAATATCTTCAGGTAATGAACCACTGATGGTCATATCTGTCAGCCCTATTGAACCACCAATGCGAGAGACGCGAGCCATTTCGCCAGCTGCAAGTTCTTTGTTCGGGAAAGTACAAAAACTGCACTCGGTTACCACAGCATCAAAAATGGTGTCATCAAACGGCAATCTTTCTGCGTCCCCTTGCTTAAACATCGTTAGACCAGCAACACCCTTTTCCGCAGCATGTGCTTGAGCTGCAGCAATATTTTCTTTGCTGTAATCAATGCCGTTAATCGTACAACCGAATTTCCTAGCAAGATAAACAGCTGACGTTCCCCTGCCACAAGCGACATCCAGAACGCTACATTCAGCATTTAATCCCATA
>JABHWQ010000273.1 GCA_018657655.1 Chloroflexota bacterium
AGTGCAAACTTCGACCATTCGCGGTCGGGGGGACCTGGACCAGACGATGAAGGAAAAACTCTGGCCGCATGGCCGTGTCTACTGCCACTATGATCAATTCAGCCACAACGTGCTCCACAACTGCATCCTGCGTTCGACGATGGAAGCCCTGTCTTCAGACCCTGGGCTCGACAAAGAACTGAGCCAAGACCTCACGGCGTCTCTCCGGTGGTTCGCTGATGTGGACCTCGTTCACCTGACCCCCAGCATCTTCCGCAAAGTCCAGTTGCACCGGAATAATGCCGTCTACGGCTTCCTGATGGACGTCTGCAGGCTGGTCATGGAGCAGTTGCTGGTTTCCGAGCGTCTGGGAGAATCCCTATTCCGGGACTTCTACCGGAATGACCAAGCCATGCGGGTCCTCTTCGAACAATTTGTCCGGAATTTCTACGCCTTAGAGCTGACGGATTGCCACGTATATGCCAAGAAGCTGAATTGGGCGGGGGAGGTAACAAATCCTGAGTCGGCGGCCGTTCTGCCGGGAATGGTTACGGATGTGACCATAGAAGGCACGGATCGCGCCATTATTCTCGATACAAAATACACGCCCAAGGCTCTTGCAGATGCCTATTGGGGAGACGGAGCCCACCTCCGAACGGAGCATCTCTACCAGATCTATGCCTATGTCCGCAATGCCGAAGCCTTGGGCAGCAAGTGGCAAGACTGTGAAGGGATACTACTCTACCCAAGTGTTGGGGAGACGCTGCGGTACGACTATGAGTTCGGAGCCCATCCGATGCGAATTCGGTCTGTGGACTTGGCAGCGAACTGGTCCAGTATCCGCGAAGAACTTCTCTGCATAGCTCATGATGGCCTTCAAGTGACTTAGGTCGATTTCGAAATAACGACGGGAAAGGAATTTGCTCATGCGAGGAAAGGGCGGAGATTTTAGCCACGTGGTTTTGAGGTCTTTGGTATTTGTCTTGGTACTGGGGCATTCAGGAGCCTGGGCGTCAAGAGAAGTGACCAACTGGCACGTGCCAGAAGCTTTCAATGCGAAACCTCGATCTCTCCAAATCCGGGCTGTCTTTCCCATATCCGAAGAAGATTTTTCTGAATTTTGGGTGGTTGGGGTTGAGAATAATGTTTCAACAATGTACCGGGTAAAAGATGGCCAGTGGTCAGCAGAAGACCCGGTTCCTGACATAGGGATTATCAGTGACATAGTGATGTCCGACAAGAATCGCGGGTGGGCAATTGGGACAAAGGGAATTTTGGAATACGATGGAATTTTCTGGAGGAAGAAGGTAAGCCATGCTAACAGGCCGGTTTTTGGGGGGGAGCTCATAAGCCAGGTTTCAGAAAATGAAGTGTGGTTCGGCAACGAATACAGGATGAAAGATGGCGTATTTGAGGAAATGGAGTTCGAAGCAAGTACCTATATAAGTACGATATCAATGAGAGATAGTCTGAATGGGGTCATTCTGAATGGTAATGGAATTTATAAAACCTCGGATGGGATTAACTGGGAAAAAAGAAGGAGTTCACCAGGAGAGTGCTGGAATATTGGGTTGGATGATAGCTTAGCGATATGGTTTAATCAGGAGAGTACTCATGGCCTCTATTTTCAGGATGATTCAAAACAAGATCATATTGTTTTTTCTGCTACATATTTGAGGTTTGTTAAATTAGTTGGTGGTGAAGCCTGGTTTACCGGATCTTTTGGTACTCATCCCTGGGGTTTCCTGAGAAACCCCGAACTGGCCCGTTATTCAATCGCTGATGGTACCTGGAAACTGAATAGCGCCCCCAATCAGTTTCGGGCGTCTCCCTCAAGGGATCCCATCATAAAGAAACTTACTGTAACTCCCCATTTTGTCATTGCCACCTTTTTGAGCTTCAATTTGATGCCCGAAGTGGCCTTTTTCGCATCCCCGAGCCTGTCTGCAGCCACGGATTTGCATCTGGATTCCCTGCCTCTGAGCGATTTGCCAGCGGTGGGCGAGAAGCTTCTTCATGCCCTTACTCTGGCAAATGACGGCGATGGCTATCTGGAGTTGAAAGACATCTCAATCAATGGAGATATGTTTTTCATCCAACCGGGCACCTATACCCTGAGCAAAAGAGCCGAGTATGATCGTCTCCAGGGGAAAATATTCGTCCCCGCCCACGACAGCCTCCGGATTGTCATTGCCTATATCCCACCAGATCAGGGTTTCCATACAGGCAGCTTGACTGTTCAGACCAACGACCCCATCAACCCGGTCTGGACCGTGGAAATAACTGCAGCATCGGCAGGGACCAAAGGCCCTCTCATTGAAGCTCCTCCGGTTGTTGACTTTGGGAGAGTTCTTTTGGGGGGTAGTAAACAGGAAGTCCTGCGCATTGGGAATACCGGGAATCATACCCTCAATATCCTGTCCATCCAATCTGTCGATTTCTCTTTCAGCATTGCATCCCTGCCGGACACAGTGAGAATCCAACCAGGAGCCGAACGGGATTTCGAAATCGAGTTCGTTCCCTCGGACACCAGTTCCCATCAATCTCAAATCGAGGTTCTTAGCGACGACCCCATCAGACCATCTGTGATAGTCTCTGTGCAAGGGAAAGGGAGCCCGATACCCCCACCGTATTTAATTCTCGATTCGGGGAATATCTCTCCAACTTCCGGAAAAGATGATAAGGATATCATTCTGGTAGTTACGGGAGATTTCCCCGCCTCCAATGCAGAAATTGACAATACTCAGGTAGTGATTCAGGATAGTACCATCATGGTCGAAATGGCAACCAGATGGGTGGGGGACTTTCCCGGGCCTGTAGATGCACAGGTAACTTCCTGGCGGATTGAGGAAAATCTGGGAAGGTTGGGCGTTGGAACCTATTCGGTTCAAGCGTCAATCAATGGAAAGGAGGCGATTTCTTCGACATTGAGGATTAGCCCTCGCAACATCAGCCGGGGCCTCATATCCATTGACTTCAATCTCGATGAGGGTGATCAAGGGCAGAGAATCATCGGTAACGTGCAGCCAGGTAAGGTGGTCAAGGTTCAGCTAAACATGGCAAAGGGCCTTGAGATAAACGGCTGGAGCGTAACCGTTGATTACGATCCTGAGCAGGTGAGTTACAAAAGTAGTAGCTTTTCGCCGAGTGATTACCTGAAGGGTTTCATGCCTCTGGTTGATGAACAACCCGGACAGGTGAGTGTGGGGGGAGCTGTCCTGGGGGAATCGGAGAGCCGTTCTGGAGAAGGAGTGCTGGCAGAATTTGCCTTCGAGGCACTGGAAGGTTTTGCAGGGACGACGGAACTGGTCATTATCGAGAACAACTTCCGATTTGATGGCGGGGGCAGTGAGCGGTATGTGGTCCAGTCGGTTGCCACTATCA
>JABHWQ010000199.1 GCA_018657655.1 Chloroflexota bacterium
CAGATAACGATGCTGGGATGATTCCCATCGGCCCATACCCAGTCGGTGTATTCCCTGCCAATCTGCTCATCCCAACCATGGCTTTGCCAGTAGAGCCATTCGTTCTGAAGCAGCAATCCGGCACTGTCAGCTATCTCGTACCAGAAAGAAGGCGCCACTCCCACGCAGATTCTCATCGCGTTCCAATCCAGCGACCTGGGAATATCGGCCAGCAGCCTGGTTACCCATTGTCGGTCCCAGGGCAGGTTCCCACACGATGGATCCTCGAAAAAGCGATGCAGGGTTATGTTGGTCCCACGCAGCATGATCCTCTGATCATTGAGGCTGAAATGGCGGCCCTCTCGCTTGAAATCTCGCATCCCGAACGACCTTGAAAGGCGGTCGCTCACTTTGCCTGAGCTGTCTGTCAGCGATATTTCAGCTTCATACAAATATGGGTCCTCAGGTGTCCATGGGCAGGCCTCGGGCAACGGTACGGATATTTCAATCCTGGTTCGATTGTCCCTTTTTGCGGCATGCACAGCTTTCAGCGGTCCGGTAACAGTTCTACCGCTTTTCTTTTCCCGCACCGTAACCACCAGTTGGCAGGAATCGCTCATCGGGTCACCGTACTGAATCTGCGACGGTAGGAACGAGCGCACTTCCAGTTTTATCTCCAGCCTCTCTTCAGATTTATCCGGCAATAGCAGTAACCGGTCTACTCTAAACTTACCGGTAAAGGACACTTCGACGTCATCCCAGATGCCCGGCCAATAGGTCACTTTTTCCTTATCGGTACTGCCTGCGGCCTGGGGAGGAAGCCATTTTCTGTCTCCCACCCTTACCAGCAATTCGTTCTCCCTGCCAAAACGCACGATATCACCAAGCGGAAACTCCACTGGAGTATAGCTGGACATTGATCCACCCAGGTGCCTGCCGTTCAGATAGACATCAGTCACATATTTACTTTTCAGGATGCTGACAA
The DNA here is from genome assembly GCA_018657655.1 of Chloroflexota bacterium. Lineage (GTDB taxonomy): Bacteria > Chloroflexota > Dehalococcoidia > SZUA-161 > SpSt-899 > JABMQN01. The sequence goes on from JABHWQ010000199.1 coordinate 965, forward strand.
CCCCGTCCATGCCCTCCGCTTCAGCAGGAGGTGTAAACTTGCGCCGGTACCAGTTATATCGTGGCTGATAGCTGCCATCGTAATAGGAGTCGAATTGATCAATGCGTGGTTCAGCCAGGAAAATGAGCCCGGGAACCGGTATTACACGGCTGAAACGAGATGGTGGAAACGCATCGACCGTTTGCTCGAAATCCCATTTTCCCGAAAGAGGGAGCACGATCCGGGGCTGTTCATCCGCTGCATTAACAGTACTAACCAATAGAAGGCAACAGCAGATACTGGCTTTCAGATATAGCACAAGTACCCCCGGTTAGATATTAGCAACTAATAATCTCTTTTCATATCATAGATAAATATACAAAAACCTGGCAAAAGCCATGGTACCGGATTGAAATATTAAAACCGCCCACCTCGTGCGTTACCGTGCAATAATTATTAAACGACACAACTGTGCGTTTCTTATCTTATTGTATTATAGCAGATACGTACGCCTGTGCACTTGGCCCCCTTATTGCCTTGCAGTTATATGCTTATGTCATTACTTGCTGAATCATACTATGCACTTTTCGCATAGCTCGTTGCAATCAGGCCTACTGGGACTATGAATGATACTCGTTAGAGCTAAACCGGAAATTCTTCTTTTAAAACTCTTTTAACCCTGAAGTTCCCGTTTTCATTCAGCTAGTGGAGAAGCAATGTTACTGGACAATGTGAAAATCTCATATAAAATCACCGGGCTCAGCATGGGTATTCTGCTGTCTGTTACCGTGATTTTCGGCCTTGTGGCCATCCGTGGACTCCGTTCCCAGGGCGCCTCTTCCGAACAGGGTTTCTTCGATTATGCAGCCGCCGACATGGTTAAGTACGGTGACAAGCTGCGCGATTCGCACCAGGAACGCCTGCAAAACCTCACCGATGTGGCAACCAGTTCCTTAAAGAATTATCACGAACAGGTCCAGTCTGGCAAGCTTTCTCTTCAGGAAGCTCAGGATCTGGCCCGCCAGCAGATTGGCCAGATGCGCTACGACAGTGGAAAGGGATACTTCTTTTCAATCACAGATGATCCCAGTCACCCGGTGGTTACGTTACATCCAATCGCTAAGAACCTGATGGGTCAGGATGTGGGACAGTACAAAAAAGACGGTAAAATTGTCATGGCCGACAGCAGCAGTACACCAATGTTTTGCGCAATGGTTAAAGAGTGCCTCAACTCAGCCGATGGGCAGGGTTATGTGGGCTATCAGTGGCCCAGCCCCCAGAACCCCGATAAATGGATCCCAAAACTAAGCTTCGTAAAGTACTTTGAACCATGGGGCTGGATTGTAGGCACAGGAGTTTACGTCGACGATATTGACAGGGAGATGGCGACCAAACAGGGCGAGAACGATAAAGTACTCACAGGATTCAAGCAGCAAACTGCTGAGCAGAGCTCCGCTGCAATAACGCAGATGTTCTGGATTCTCGCTCTGCTAATAGCTTTGGGCGTGGGGGCAATTGTGGTCGTAGCTCGCAATATCACTCTTCCGCTGCACAAAATCCAGCAGACAGCCCGCGCAATAGCCAGTGGGGATTTAAGCCACGATGCGAGTATGCAGCGCAAGGACGAGATCGGTACGCTGGCGGATTCGTTCGAGGAGATGCAGGCTAACCTGAAACATAAAACAGAGGTGGCGGAAAAAATCTCGCGAGGCGATCTCGAAATCGATGTCCAAGTTGCCAGCGAGCAGGATATGCTGGGACGAGCGATGATCAGGATGATAGACAGCCTCAAGCGGGTAAACGATGACCTGCTCTCCCTCTCGCATGCGGCACTGGAAGGGAATCTTTCCAAGCGCACCGACACCACGGCCCATCAGGGCAATTTCGCCTCGATAGTCGCCGGCATCAACGAGCTTCTGGATGCAATGGTTGTACCGATTAACGAGGCAAGCGATGTGCTGGCAAAGGCTGCGGAAAAGAATCTCATCGACAGGATGAGCGGCCAGTATAAAGGTCAGTTCGCCGAGATCAAGAACAACGTAAACGGTACCCTGCATGCACTCGATCAGGCCCTGCTCCAGGTCTCAGAGTCTGTTGTACAGGTCAACAGTGCGAGCGGCCAGATTGCATCCGGCAGCCAGGGACTTGCCGCCGGTGCCAGCGAACAGGCCAGCTCGCTCGAGGAAATATCCGCCAGCCTGGAAGAGATGTCCTCCATGACCCGTCAGAACGCCGAAAACAGCGGTCAGGCAAAAACTCTTGCCTCCGAGGCCAGCAAATCTACTACCCAGAGTAACAAGGCGATGAAGCGCATGGACAGCGCTATTGGCAAGATAAAGAACAGCGCCGATGAGACCTCGAAGATTGTCAAAACGATTGATGAGATCGCATTTCAGACCAACCTGCTGGCCCTGAACGCCGCTGTAGAGGCGGCACGGGCCGGCGAAGCAGGTAAAGGATTCGCCGTAGTGGCCGAGGAAGTGCGAAACCTGGCTCAGCGTTGTGGAGAGGCGGCGCGCAATACTACCGAGCTGATCGGGGAATCTGTGCAGAACGCCGAGGACGGTGTTAATATCAGCGGAGAAGTCGCCTCCACTCTGGCCGATATCGGCGACAGGGTGGGCAAGGTCAACTCCCTGGTTTCGGAAATCGCAGGGGCGGTCGATGAGCAAGCCAAGGGTATCGATCAGGTATCCCTTGCGGTGGGACAACTGGATACAGTCACCCAGCAAAACGCAGCCAACAGCGAGGAATCAGCCAGCGCCGCTGAGGAGTTGAGCAGCCAGGCTGAGCACCTGCAAAGCATGCTCAGGAAATTTGATCTAACCGATGAGACCAGCACCACGATTTCCACCGTTCGCCCAAGTATGGTTGAACAGCCAACTAATAAACCGGAAGCTAGTGTAGTTTGATCACCCCCGCGCAGCAGTCTTCCTCCCCAGGCGCCCTTATTCAGGGCGCCTTTTTGTACCCGGTTGTTTAACAATCTGCCTGCTATTAAATTCAATCATAGCAGGTTAATTTGAACCACCCTCCCATAGGCACCTCGACCGTAAGCGGCCACACCTGTTAAAAAGGAAGGTAACGATGTCACTGCCTGGATCCTTACGATGCTCACTGTCTTTGCTCTTGCTGTGTGTTTCTTTATTATGGTCTGCGGGCGAGGTTTCACGGCCGGAATTGTCGTCCCTGTTTCCCGAAGAATATCTTTCGGAAACATTGCCCGCACCTGGAGCATGGAACCCTTTCCCCCGCTATGACGAAAGATCATTCTGGCAGGAATTACCTCAGCGCACTATTGACTCCCAGCTTCAGCGGGCGGAAAAGAATGTGGGGCAACCCTGGCCTGAGTTGCCGGCAACCCTGTATATGGAGTTTGCCACCATTGGAAACCGTTCAAATTACGAAACCTCGTACTTTGAGCGCAGAACCAGGTTGGCCGATCTTGTCCTTGCCGAGTGCATGGAAGGTAAGGGCCGGTTTACCGGAGAAATTGTCAACGGACTGTGGTTGATTCTGGAAGAATCGAGTTGGACACTGCCCGCTCATATCGGTGCTCAGAGAGCGGGTAAGGGCCTACCCGACAGGAATGAGCCGATAGTGGCCCTGTTCAGCGCCGAAACATCCGGTCTTATCGCCTGGACCATATACCTGCTTGAGGATCAACTGGACGAGGTGTCTCCGCTGATCGTGCCTCACAGCAAAAAAGAGGTCAAGGAGAGAATTCTCGATCCCTGCCTTGAGCGCGATGATTTCTGGTGGATGAGCTTCAACACCGACCATATCAACAACTGGAACCCGTGGGTCAATTCCAACTGGCTGGCCAG
>JABHWQ010000373.1 GCA_018657655.1 Chloroflexota bacterium
AGAAATGCGGCTCAAACAGATCGAGCAGGAGGGGAAGACGCCAGAGTATGACCTGCTCATCAAATGTGTCCCGAATATGGATGTGATCGCGATCCGTGAGATCATCCCGGATGCTGCGGATGTACCGCAGCGGCGCGAACGGCTCCATTCTGGGCTGACCGCATGGATAAGACAGAAGGGCTTGAAAGCGGACAGTCACTGGCTGGCGATCACCTACAACCACGAATACAGCGAAACAAATGTCGACCTGGAAGTCGCTATACCGCTGGCCGCACCATCAAAGCGCGTACCTGATCCAACAGAACGCGTTGCACTGCGTACACTGGAAGGCAGGCGCGCGATGGTCTCCGTTCTGCATGTTGGCAAACGTGCCGTATTGTCTCGGGCCTATGCTGAACTAATCAACTGGATTCAGTCAAACGGCTATATCCCAGACGGACCCTATCGTGAGTTGATGCTGAAAGAGGATGAACCCGACGCAGACACCAATCTTATCGAGGTGCAGCTGCCGGTCGAGAAAGCTTTACGCCATCTCCAAAACACTTCACTTCAATTATCAGGAAAGGATAATAAAATGGAACCCAGATTTGAAACTCGACCGGCCTTCATGGTCGTTGGGATGATGTATCGCGGTAAGAACGAAAACCTGGAGATCAATGCCATGTGGAATGATTTCATTCCGCGTTTCAATGAGATCAACGATAAAGATCTTCGAGAAACATTTGGTGTTTGTCGTGGTCTCAAAGGAGCCAGGGACGGGGAGTTCGAGTATGTTGCCGGGGTCAGGGTAAAAAGTGTTAACGACTTGCCAGAAGATATGGTGGTACGCATGGTGCCAGAGCAGAAGTATGCAGTCTTCACGCACCGCGGTGCACTGGAAGGACTGCGCGCTTTTATAGATTACATCTATCAGAGCTGGCTGCCGCAATCCGGGTTTGAGCTGACCAGCGGCCCCGACCTGGAAGTATATGACGAGAAATTCAAATACTTTGCCGAAGATTCAGAGTTTTACATTCTCTTGCCGATCAAATAAGAAGAGGGGATATTGGGGGAAATTGCTGCAGTACTCCCATCAAGATCACAGCCGTTTTACAGTCCAGGGTATTGCATGCAATACCCTGGACTGCTATGAATATTAAATCAGCGCTATCAGGTTTTCGCGAACAGTCTCGGCTTCGCAGTAATGAGTTCCTGTCATAGACTTTTCTGATTCCGACTATATAATATAAAGAAGCTATATTCCGTTATCGATTCCAAAGCTCAACCTGCCAGATGCAAAGGGCGCACCTGATGGATGATAAAAAATTCTCAAATCTGAAACGTCCCCGCTACCCAATGCCAGATTTTATCAAGGACGCTTTGATACAGCGCAGCCTGATGGGCACCTACCGCCAGCGGCCCGCCTACCAACAAAACGATTACATTGGTTGGATCACACGCGCAAAACGCCAGGAAACGGTTGACAAACGCCTGAACCAGATGCTGGATGAACTGGAAAGCGGCGACAAATACATGAAAATGGCTTACCGTCCCACTTGGCCCCCGAGAGGAGCGTAACACTGTTCCGCTTTTTTTGCACTGGAGACAAGTATAATCTGTAAAATTAAGATAAATATGATAAAAATTATGATATAATTATTTTACTAAATGGATACCTCGAATCTGATTTGAAATTTTTTTATTGAGCTAATATGTAGAGGAGTTTTTCGATGAAGATGTATCAGGCGCAAACAAACATCAGTGCCTCCCCTGAAGTGATCTGGGATAAATTAGCCAATGCCGGCGGTTATCCCGACTGGGACCCCGGAATGGACCATATCGAGGGGCGCATCGCATTGGGTGAAAAGGTGAAGTTCTTTATTAAAATCAACCCCACTCAGGCTTTTGCAGTCAAGGTTACGACCTTTGAGCCGGGAAAGAAGATGGTATTCAGCGGCGGTATGCCGTTGGGGTTGTTCAAATCTGAACGCACTCACACGCTGACGGACAACGGCGACGGCACGACCACTTTCCACACACAGGAAATCTTCAGCGGGGCTCTGCTGCCCGTCTTTGGCAAGAGCATCCCTGATCTGACTGAGAATTTTGAGGGTTTTGCTGCCGGGCTAAAAGGGGCAGCTGAGAAAGCCGCCTGAGAGGCAATTTAAATATTCAAATCACGATCCAAAAATGAGCAATCCCAGGGTACACAGAACGATACCCTGGGCTACGTTGAGGTTTTTTCTGTGTAAAATGCTGGGTTTTTCATGCGGATGAGCAATTATTAAACAGCCTCTGAGAAAGTTCAAAGACAGCGCTAACGAGGTGAGATGTGCAAAGCAAAGCCAATGATGTGGATGCTTATCTGGTGGAAGTCCCGGAAGACCGGTTAGAGGCATTGACGCGCCTGAGAAAGCTCTGCCAGGAAGTCCTGGCCGGGTATGAAGAAAGCATGGAGTATGGCATGCCGAGCTATAAAAAGGGCAAAGACGGGGAAGTTGAAGTTGCCTTTGCCAGCCAGAAGAACTACATTTCCTTTTATATACTCAGGCAGGATGTATTCAACCAGCACCGTGAATTGCTGAGCGGGCTGAATCTCGGCAAGGGTTGTATCCGTTATTCGAAACCTGAAAAGATCGATTTCGATGTAGTCAGGCAGCTGCTGGTCGGCAGTGCGCAATCAGAGGGTGAGATCTGCTGAGAGTTTGCGCCGCGCGGAGGGCGCGGCTGACATCATTACGTTCGATCGTCAAGATTTACCCCGTCGTGCTTCTACGCGTTGTAGCTGTACTTGTCTCCTGTTCTGCAACGGTCTATAATGGGGCTTGTTCCTCTTCGATTATCCCATTCCCCAAGGAGATTTGACATGGCATTAGAGACCATCTTCACGATGGATACATCCGGCATCAAGTACGGCCAGGGCGCGACCCGCGAGATCGGCTTCGATATGAAGAACCAGGGTTCAAAGCGCGTTGCGGTGAT
>JABHWQ010000220.1 GCA_018657655.1 Chloroflexota bacterium
CCAACTGCTACCGCAATAACGGTTGTCGTCCAGCCAAATTCATCTCTTATTGGACCGATAAAAAATGCGAAGCCATAATAGAATGATCCCGCAACATAGACCCCAATGATCATTGAGGCTATGACAATCCACCAGCCATAGAATACTTTTGGTTTAGGCATAACGATACATCACTAAGAAAAAATGGGGGTGCTGTCGTTCCGCTGTGGAACAAACTCAGCGGACACCTATTTGGAATCCGTTTGCGAATCGATTAAAAACCGTCTCAATTCAGACAGGGCCACTGTAGCCCCATATCGTTTTATTCGAGGACGGTGTTGAGGGAAGATTGTGTGGGTTGATCGGGTTATTGTTCCATCAGTCACGCCGATGTAAATGGTCCCTACCGGCTTGTCTTCTATTTCTTCCGGGCCGGCTATTCCCGTGAGTCCAACCCCAACATCAGCACCGAGGCGATCTCTAACCGCACGAGCCATAGCTTCGGCAACCTGGCGACTAACAGCACCATGTTCATCGATGATATCCCTCTCTACACCAAACGCAATCTTCATTTCATTTGAATAAGAAACAAGTCCGCCTTTGAAGTAAGCTGAGCTTCCCGGGACGTCGGTTAGGACACTCGCCAACAACCCGCCCGTACACGATTCCATCGTAGCCAGAGTTAAGCTTTTTTCACGCAGTAGATCGCCGACCACTTTTTCCATGATTTCGTCATCGGTACCCCAGATATTTTCACCGAATATGGAACGGATTTCCGCTTCGAGAGGCGCGACCATTCCATCGGCGGCTTGTTGAGTCTCAGCTTTAGCGGTCAAACGAAGTTCGATACCAGTCGGTTTGGCGTAAACACCGATGGATGGATTCGATGAAGAAAGGAGATGACTTATCATTTCATCCACACCGGCCTCTCCCAGTCCCAGAATCTTGAGAGTCCGAGATACAATCACCGCAGAATCGATCGATCGACGCAACTCATCTTTGATTTCCTCCGCCCACATCCGTTGCATCTCACCGGGAGGGCCAGGCATTGCCAGGAGTGTTTTGCCCCCTTGTTTGACCCACCACCCCGGCGCACTTCCTCTAGGATTTGGAATCGCCTTAGCCGAGGGAATAAGGTTGGCTTGCTTGAGATTGCATTCCGGCATTTCATAGCCAAATCTGCTGAACAAATCTCTTAGCCACTTTTCCAGATCAGAATCTATTTCCATATCCTCGCCAAGCATTTCAGCGATGCTTTCACGGGTAAGGTCGTCTTCTGTAGGCCCAAGCCCACCGGAAACGATAATGAGGTCAGAACGATCCCAAGCTCGTTTGAGGATAGATACCAGCCTACCTCGGTTGTCGCCCACCTGGGTAACCCAATAAAGATCAATGCCCAGCGACGGTAACTCGCTGGCAATATAAGCCGCGTTGGTATCTGTAATTTCTCCGAGCAGGATCTCGGTTCCAACAGAGATAATTTCTGCTTTCATGGTTTCTATTTTCTTAACAAAGACAGTGCAACATACGCTGCTTTCTTCCCGGAAAGCAGTATGGCGCCAAAAATCAGGCAACTGCACTCTCGCCTCTTTTCCACTATAGCATTTTCGGATTTTTCAATCCAGTTCTGTGTAGCGTCATTTTCGCAAACAAAAAGCCCCCTCTTTCATGGAGGGGGCTTTTTGTCAAGGGCCCGAGGGAGAATTCCTTATTACCGAATGCTCTCCATCACTAGCTCTGCCGCCTTCTTGCCGGAGAGGAACATACCGCCAAAGATAGCCCCCATTCTGGGCGAGCCGTAAACTGCGTTGGCTGCCATGCCGGTAACGTACAGACCGGGGAAAATCTCTTTGGTGTTATCGATCAGAGCCTTTTCACCAACTTCAGCCCACATGGATTTCTCCCCGATGACCTCGCCCGTGCTCGAGTTTAAATTGGGACCGAGCTTCCTGGTTACGATCTGGGCGATCTCGCAGGGATGTCCGGTAGCATCGATGACGGCCTTAGCCCTGATGGTCAACGGGTCAACATGGAGATTGGCCACTTCGACGGCACTCCAGTTGAGCACCAGACCGGTGATCCGATCGTTTTCCCGAACCATCACATCCTCAACACTGATAGCGTTGAAGATTTTGGCGCCTGCCTGAATGGATTTAGAGCAGAGGGTGGAGACGGTCTCCAGGGAATCGGCCACAAAATAGCCCTTTTCATATTCTTTGGTTTGGATGCCAAGCTCATCAAGTATGAATTTTGCTTCAGCCTGAATAACGATGCGGTTGAACATCATCCCGCCTCCAGGCATGCCGCCGCCTACCCGAAGAGCCCTTTCAAAGATAGCGGTTTTAACACCCTCTTTAGCCAGGTAATAAGCGGCTATCATTCCGGACGGTCCTGCTCCGGCAATAGCTACATCCACTTCCATGTAATCCAAAAAATCGTCCATGAAAGTCTTGGCTATAGCTCGGGATATGGTGATTTCATCTAGCACTGGTATTTTTCTCCTGTTTATGTAATTTTTCGCTACGTTATTAACAACCTTTTTTTGCTGTTCCCAAATAATCACTTACCAGTTCCATAGCACAGTAGTTTCCACACATGCTGCAACCGGTTCCGCTTGTAGATTGGCGAGCCCTAATCTCAGCCGCCTTTTCCGGGTCCATCGCAAGCTTTAACTGGGCTTCCCAATCAAGGTTTTTCCGCGCTGTAGACATCGCATAATCCCATTCCCAGGCACCTGGTATCCCCTTAACAATGTCTCCGGCGTGAGCCGCGATACGGGAAGCGATTACTCCCTGCCTGACTTCTTCCGGATTGGGAAGGGCAAGATGTTCTGAAGGAGTAACGTAACACAGGAAGTCAACCCCGGCTGCTGCAGCGATGGCCCCACCAATAGCCGAAGTTATATGATCATAACCGGCAGCCACATCAGTGACGAGTGGCCCCAGTACATAGAAAGGTGCGCCTTTGCAGGTGCGTTTCTGGATTTGCACATTAGCTGCAATCTGATCCAACGGCATGTGGCCCGGACCTTCGACCATTACCTGAACCCCTGCTTCACGCGCCCGATCCACAAGCTCCCCGATAGTTAACAGTTCTTCGAACTGCGCTCTATCTGAGGCATCCGCTATACTACCAGGCCGCAATCCATCACCGAGGCTCAGGGTCACATCGTATTTCAAAGCAATTTCCAGCAAACGGTCATATTGCTCATAAAGAGGGCTTTCACATTCATTGTGCAATATCCAGCCAATAAGGAACGAACCGCCCCTGGAGACAACATCGGTGAGTCTTTTGTCCGACTTTAACCGAGCTATCGTCTTTTGGTTTACAGCACAATGCACGGTAAGAAAATCTACTCCGTCACGAGCATGATCTTCAATGGCCTCGAACATGTCATCGGCGGTCATTTTAACGATAGACCCATGTCTCTCGATAGCTGCAATTCCAGCCTGATAAATGGGCACGGTACCGAGAGGAACAGGACATCTTTCCAAAATAGCACGGCGAATAGCCGGGATATCGCCCCCCGTGCTTAAATCCATGACCGTATCGGCCTTTGCATCAAGTGATGCCTGCACCTTTTCGAGTTCCGTTTCAATATTGCCAATATCAGACGATGTACCGATATTGGCATTAACCTTGGTGCAAAGCCCTTTCCCTATACCGCAGGGATCGAGTCCTTTGTGATTGATGTTTGCCGGTATCACGATGGAACCATCAGCAACACCCTGAAGCACCACTTTCGGTTCGATCCCTTCTTTTTCTGCCACGATCGTCATCTGAGAAGTGAGGGTACCTTTCTTCGCCAGCTCCAATTGAGTCATTTTTACGCTCCTAATAAACAAAAAACCAAGAACGCAGGTAATCGGTTCTTGGTTTAATTCCGACCGCTTCCCTACGCTCGCGTTATCGAGGTCAGGTTCAAAGAGTTCACCGTTAATAACGGGGTCTCAGCTTTGAGCACCTCTAGCGGTTCCGGTTCATTCAATTGTATTCAAATTATAGCTCAGAGGACCAACGGTTGCAAACAAGGGCTCTTCGCAAAAGAAAAGCAGCAGCCCCACAAAGTAAGGACTGCTGCTTCAGCGCTAACTATCAACACCAAAATCAAAAACAGGGATATTGGTTCTTTATTGCACCTCTCGATATACCATAGATCAAATTACGATTTAGTTTACTGCTGTGGCATGCCAGGAATCTCCCCCATATCCATTATAGGCACACCCTGCGGCAGCTCAAACATGCTATCAGCAGCACAGCCAAAATCAACACTCTTGTACTCGACTACCATTATCCCTTGAGGAGCCACTGTCTCCATCTTCAGAGGTATACCATTATCTTCCCATAACCACATTTTCGTTTTTGCGCCTGCCACATTATATTCAGCGATAATACACTTTTTGCCATCGATCGTATCTGAGCCAACAACTTCAAGCTGGTAGCTCATTATAGCCGCAGCCTACAGGTCAAGCTGATCAAGACGGGGGGATCGGATGGTGCGCCATGCGGGGCGGATTATCTTTCAGTTGGCCGCGGTGGCAATATCCAGAGACCTGTTTGACGCTATCCTGAAGCGCCTGAGTCGGCTACAGCCATCTCCCAGTTAGGCGCGCATTGCGAGAAACCCGGTTGGTGGGGGAATAAAGGGAGATGCATGCCTCCTACGAGGTGTAAGGCCATGGATGGAGTCCTGGGAAGGGGGATTTTGAATGATGTGATGAACTTCTTGGATGCCATGGGTCGGCTGCAAGGGTCTGAACAAGTTGTTGACAGCCAGGTGCGGCAGGAATATAATCGTCGGTACGTATCAAACAGGGGCGATTGCATGACTTAAACTTGATATGGGAAATATCGGATAAAAGGAGGATTACTATTATGAGAAAACTACTGTCGCTAATGCTGGTAATGGTGCTGGTGCTAGGGTGTTTGGGCCTTGCGGCCTGTGGTGGAGGTGATGACGACGAGGAACCGACATCTGGAGCATCTTCTGGTGACCAAATTGAGGAAACAGGAGATGACACACCCCCCATGTCTGATGAGGCTTCCTCAACGTCTGGTGATGGCACAAGTGGTGAAGGATGCTCAGGCGTTCCGGAGTATCCCGGTGCCGATGATGTAGAAGAGACTAGTTGGAATTGGGGTGCCGGCCAATTCGGCGAATACACCGAGTGGTACTACTACACGACTGAAGACGATGCTACTGATGTCATCGAATATTATCAGGACAAGATGCCTGATAATGGCTGGCAAGAAGTGATGTCCTCGAATTTCCCTGATTATTCATTGACGATATGGATGAAGAATGACGGTGACACTATTGCCGCTATTGGTGCTGGTGATTACGAGGAAGGAGAAACCGGAATAATTATCATGTGTGGTGAAGGGCTGGACGAAGACTTTGATGATGACATGTCAACCCCTGCAACCGAGGGTGAGGAACCGACTGGTGGAGAACCGACTTCTGATACTACGCCAGGTGAATTCACCTGGGATGACATGCCTATTTATCCTGGTGCTGAAACGGATGAGATGTCTTGGACTTCCGTAGATACGGGGGATTTTAGAATGGAAGATCGCCCGTATACGACGAGCGACAGTATGGATGATGTCACGGACTTCTACAGGTCCGAAATGCCCGAGAACGGTTGGATTGAAGGTATGTTTATGCAGGCAGGAGGTATGGTGAACGGCGTATATACCAAGGATAATGAACAGAATGGTGCGATGATCACAATCGAGAGTTCTGTGGGTGTCACTACCATTTGGCTCACGAGAACTCAAGAGCCAAATTAGGCCGGATTGGTTGCAAAGAAATCTGAGCTGAAGGGCAGCTCCTGAAAATCAGGAGCTGCCCTTTCTTTTATTCTCGATCCAGCCAGCCATGCTATGCTTAGCAAAATACCGACTGCAATACAAATAGCTACCAGGCACGAAATCACAGATATGGACGGCTTCGTCGACTTTGATATGGGCGACATGGGACAAGACCTATTCATTAGAAATTAACCCAAATCAATCTCTTTACGCGCACACACCCCCAGAAATGCCAAAGACCTAACCATTATCTATGGACAATAAAGACATCCATTGGGTTTGTCCGCCAGCAATTTTTAAGTATATCTTTCGGCCATTTCGCCCGCAATGGGCAACATATACCGCTCTCCTTGATATGCCTTGATCATAAGGAATATCCAAAGAGCAAATGTTCCCACACTTACAATCCAGCCTAATATATTGAAAAAGACGGTCGCCAAAGCCAGCACTGCGAGGACAATTTGAATCCCGGTGATCGCACCGAAGACAATTATCGACTGCATAGCATGGAAACGAACAAACTGGTCCTCTTTCTCCAGCAAGAAAAAGACTATTCCGGTTATCCAACCAAGACCATAGCTCAACATCCCGGCAATATTCGGCTCCAAACCTGTAGCTGATTCAGAAGGCAACCCCCCCTTTTGACTAGAGGGCTTCAGGGGTGCCCCACATTTCTTGCAGAAGCTGCCGTCATCGCTATTCTGTTCACCGCATTTACTACAAAACATACCTTCTCCTTGCATGCTCAAAAGAGCTCTGGTTTAAGACAACCATAAGCCAAAGCCTTCCAATCTTAAGATGCCGGTTCTGTTGTTTAATTGTTACTGTTTGGAGATCAATAGTGAAAGGCCACCCAAGATACCGCATACCAGTATCCCGTTTACCATTTGCTCAAAGAACAAGGAGCCTTTATATGCACTCTCTGCCCCATCAGCACCCGCTGAGTATAGTATACCGGTTAGAAATGCGAGGAAAAGCGCGATCACTGCCCCAAAGATAAGTATCATTCCTATAGGCAACGCTTTAACCATTTCAGGAAGGGCTCCTTTGGATAAAACTGCCAGACCGGCCAGGATACCACATACCATAATCCCGGTTACCATATGATCAAAAAAGTAGCCAGCCTGGGTTGAACCCTCTACATAATCCGGAGCACCGGCAGCAGCTAGTATACCGGTAAGGAAAGCGAGGAACAGCGCAAGTGCTGCCCCCAACAGAAGTATCGTGGCAATAGGTAATCCAGAGATCATACCGCCAATATCTGCTACTGAAGCGCCACCAGTTTTCTTTGCCGCCTTGTTCCCACCTTTGCCTTTTTTCGCTGGTGCAGAGGAACCCAGGGCACCTCCACACTTCTGGCAGAAACCCCCATCATCAGGATTTTCTGAACCACATTGCTTACAAAACATGCTTCCTCCTTATCTGGCGGCGCAAAACCGATACTACGCAATCGCCTTTTCTATATTGGGACTTCAGTGCTATGCTAAACCACCGCAAATCAACTGTCAAGACTTCTGTGAACTGATCATGAATAAGATCACTTGCTATTGACATCGGTCCATGCCAATGCTATAAACAACCCGTCGAGAATTATGCCTTTTTACTCGTAGAAATAGTCTTTTTTTGGGGAACTTCTTAATGAGCAGCAGCATTCAGAATATCTATACCAAGGTGCCACGGACCTATGAGTTTCTGAACCATCTTTTGACCTTTGGACAGGATATCATTTGGCGCAAAAAAACGGCCAGAATTGCTGCTTCAGCCGGAGGAAATCGATGGCTGGATGCATGCGGTGGAACGGGGGAAACTGCCGGTTATCTCTCAGAATTGTCACCAGACAGCACCAGCATCGTAATAGCCGATTTTTCTCTCCCCATGATACTTGAGGCCATGAAGAAACCAAAATTGAAACGGATACAGTTCGCCCTGTCCGATGCCAGTAGGCTGCCCTTTCAAGATGGCTCTTTCGATCTAATCACTATATCTTTTGCCACCCGCAACATTAACACCAGCAAAGCTAATCTTTTGAAATGTCTTGGGGAATTTCACCGAGTTCTCAAACCGGGGGGAGTACTCGTAAACCTGGAGACCAGCCAGCCCAGGTCCAGATTGATTCGCCGTCTGTTTCATTCTTATGTCAAGTTAACGGTGCGGCCAATCGGGCAAATGATTTCAGGTTCAAATACTGCTTATGCCTTCCTTTCGCATACCATCAGACGCTTCTACAGTGCCGAAGAGTTGGCTGAAATCATTCGTGAGGCAGGCTTTCCTGAAGTCAGCATCAACTATATGTTTTTAGGGGTAGCCGCCATTCACAAAGCTGAAAAACGGTAGGCAACACCTACGCCAAATAGAATCTCCGTGCACACCTCAGTAGCGAGGTAACCGCAGGATCAAAAGCCAGCGCCAGCTTTCTCCCAACAAAAGCAGCGGCACAACCAATCAGTATTCCTCCCGCGATATCTATGGGATAATGGACTCCCACATACATTCGCCCCAAAGCCCATAAAATCACCAATACCCATATAACCACCGCAGCCCGCCGCGTAGCATATCCAATCCCGGCAGCGATAGCCGCAAGCCCACACATCGCATTGGAGGGGAAGGATGAATCAGAAAGCGGGAAATAAAGAGCATTCATTGCTTCATATGCTTGAGGTATTCGTTCATTATCATACGGGCGTGTCCAAAAATCACCCACGTGATCTTGAAACAAACACAATGATTCGGCAATGAGAAAACCTAACATGGTACCAACAGCAACACCAACAATCACTTTTTGATTGCGCTCTCGGTGAACTGAACCACGGGTACCGAACCAGATGAAAAGACCAATTAATACCACGACTTTCGGCGCAAAGTAGTTGCTGGCCAGAACCTTCATCAATTCATCAAGAAATGCCGAATTGCCATACAGGTCCGTTATCCAACCCGATAATTCCCAATCAGGAGGCACTATTCTTTCCCCTTCTCATGACTGCTCCGTTTATAACGGATCAACTCAAAAAGCGTGTTTTCTTTAAGGGCCTCTAAGCCGTCCACGCTTAATCCATCCTCGCTTGGCTGACGAAATGATCTGAGTCTCATCAATGAAGGCAATACAAATGTGATCAATAAGGCTGAACCCCCGCCCAGAACAACGGACAAAGCCTGATCATCATGTTGCCCCTTGGGGCCGCCCTGACCGAATTTCACTGTGGCAAAAAACCAAACAAATGATCCGATCACCAACAATGCTCCAAAGACATACCCTGCGATCTCATTTTTAAAGAAACTAATGCCCTTTAAATCGGCCCATGAAGCAGCTATTTGAACAGTGCCCAAAGATATGCAGAACATTAACAGGATCGATTCCCAAACCACTACGGGAGCCCCCCAGATTCATTTTAGAATGTAAATATTGTTCAAATTATAAATGGTCCGGCTTGAATTGGGAAGGGTGTTATTCATCATATTTTTCATATTGCCCAAACCAATCCGATCTTTGAAGCATTTGACTTCAGCCAGATTTTTAGATATTATATCGATATTCGATAACGTAATTCGTTTTCAAGGAATTGTATTGGAAGAACGAGACCTGTTTTCCGGTTTCATTAGACTCCACATTCTTCATCATGCTGCAGAGGGACCGATTTTCGGCTTGTGGATCATCGATGAACTGGCTCGTCACGGATACAAATTGAGTCCGGGGACGCTATACCCATTGCTCCACGGCATGGAGAAAAAGGGATACCTCCACTCCGCCAAAGAAATCTCAAATAGCCGGATACGTCGCGTATACACAATCACTCCCGCAGGAGAACGGGCTTTGGAGTTGGCCAAAGCAAAGATCAGAGAACTGTTCGGGGAGCTGCTGGAAGAATGAAACCGCATCTCAAATTTTTCGAAGGGATCACCAGGAATGTTTTCCTTCTAGGAATAGTCAGCCTTTTCACTGATCTCAGCAGTCAGATGGTCTTCCCATTGATTCCATTGTACCTGACCACTGTTTTAGGTGCAGGGGCATACGCTGTGGGTATTATCGAGGGTGCAGCGGAAACAACCGCTTCCCTGCTAAAAGTTGTATCAGGATACTGGTCAGATAAGATCGGGAGAAGGAAACCATTCCTTCTGCTGGGGTACTCCCTCTCAACTATCACGAAACCTCTATTTGCGTTCGCCAATATATGGGGATTTGTTCTTTTCATCAGAGTCATAGAGCGAATCGGTAAGGGTCTCAGAACAGCTCCCCGTGACGCAATCGTGGCAGAATCCTGTGATGAAGCTGACCGGGGTAAAACTTTCGGATTTCACCGAGCCGCCGATGGCATGGGATCTGTGATTGGAGCGGTCATTGCTTTTTCTCTTCTTTCATTCATGGACTACGAAGACATATTTCTCTTTGCCTTCATTCCATGAATTATCGCTGTCTTCGTGATCCTGTTCATCAAAGAAAGCAACTCGACGTGTGTAACAGATCCGGCACCAACATCCATCAAAGTCAGCATGAAAGCGCTACCCTGGAATCTGCGATTATTTATTATCGTATCTTCGGTATTCGCCCTTGGCCACTTCGGATACGCTTTTTTGTTACTAAAAGCCAAAGATATCGGACTGGCTGACCATCGGGCAATCCTGTTATACGTATTCTTTTACGTTATCTATACTATTTGCTCCATACCTTCAGGAACACTATCCGACAAAATCGGAAGGAAACCCGTGCTGATAATTGGCTATTCGATATTCGCAATAACCTCTTTCGGCCTGATATTCACTTCCAGCACCTACGTTCTCCTTATGTTCTTCGGCACCTACGGGATTTTCTTTGCCATGATCGATGGCGCTCAAAGAGCTTTTGCGGTGGATTTGGCCCCGCCGCACTTGAAAGCTACCGCATTGGGAACGTTCCATACTGCTATCGGGCTGGTCGCACTCCCGGGAGGCTTCATCGCCGGGCTATTGTGGGATAACATAAACCCAGAGACAACATTCATTTATGGATTAGTTCTCACAATAGCATCAATAGCATTATTCACATTTGTCAGGCCCGAAAAACAAGGTCCAGCCTTAAATGCCAACTCATCTCACGGAGGTTAATCCATGCAATGGTTGCTGCTAGCCACGGGGATCGTTCTGGAAGTCTGCGGAACTACTTGCTTTAAGTTATCCGATGGTTTTTCAAAACCGGTTCCTTCTATTCTCATATTTGTTTTCTATGGTTTGTCTTTTGCCGCCATAGCCTTCGTCGTTAAACGAATGGACCTGAGTATCGCCTATGCTATTGGGGCAACCTTGGGTATAGCCCTCGTCAGTATAATCGGCATAATTCACTTCAAGGAACCGGTGAGCGTGATGAAAATTGCTTCGATGGCACTCATAATAATCGGGGTGATAGGCTTCATCTCAGCGGCGTCACTCAAAAATGATTGGATTACCCGATTGCAAATCTGCTAAAATGTAAGGAATCCAACATGAAATACTTCGTTCTAATTCCCGATGGAGCTGCGGGTTGGCCGCTTGAAGGACACGGCGATCAGACATGCCTTGAGTTAGCCCGAACACCTAATCTGGACGCTATGGCCAGAGAGGGACAGGTTGGATTGACTCGAACTGTCCCCGACGGCATGGAACCGAGCAGCGCCTGTGCCTGTATGTCCATTATGGGCTATGATCCCAAAACCTATTACAGTGGTCGGGGACCGATCGAAGCCAAGAGTATGGGCTTGGAACTCACAGATGGTGAAGTTGCTTTTCGCTGCAATACCATTGCCGTTCGCGATGGGACCATGTGGAGTTTCAACGCTGGCCACATTTCCGATTCCGAATCTCACCAGATCGTCGAATCCCTGAATCGTGAACTGGGTAATGAGCGTATTCGATTTCACCTTGGTGTGGGATATCGGCACATTTGCACTGTCAAAGACGGCGAAGCCAGCCTGGGAGCCATATGTACACCACCCCATGATATTTCCGATCAACCTATCGCAGAATTCCTCCCTCACGGTCCGGGCAGCCAGTTGCTGCTTGATTTGATGGAGGGATCAAAACCAATCCTTGAAAAACATCCGGTTAATCTGGAACGACAATCACAGGGGAAAATTCCGGCGAGCATGATCTGGCTTTTCTGGGGCGGCAAAAGAGTACCGGATTTCCCTTCATTTAAACAGAGATTCGGAGTGAATGCGGCGATGACATCCGGCGTAGGTTTGCTCGAGGGGTTGGCCGGGCTAACCGATGTCGCCATACTGAAAATTCCCGGCGTCACCGATAATATTGATAATGATTATGAAGCACAGGGCGAAGGGGCACTCAAAGCCCTGGAGGAATACGATCTGGTTTTCGTTCACATCGAGGCTCCCGACGAATCCGGCCACGAGGGACTGATCGATGAAAAAGTCAAATCGATTGAACAAATCGATGAACACATAATATCCAGATTGCGCTCATCTAATGAGGGTGATCTTCGAGTATTAATCATGCCCGATCACCCTACACCGATTGAGATAAAAACCCATGTGCCAGATCCCGTACCATTTGTCCTTTGGGGACCGGGATTTGATAGTAACGGAGCTGAGTCGTTCTCCGAACAATCCGGCAAAGAAACTAACCTGTACATTGAACATGGTTATAACTTAATAGACATGCTGACCAAACGCTAAATTGATAACTAACAAATGAGACAGTTCATTTCAAGTAATGGGGTAACCCTGAAAAAATATTTGCCTCAACGAAAGCTGATACTCGATATTCTCATGGAAATCGTGATATTAGCAGTAGTATATTTTATCTACAAATATTCTCGGGGAAGCATCGATGCGAAGGAAATCACAGCCCTTCAGCACGCCAGGGAAATTATAGATCTGGAAAAGACTCTGCACATCTTCGTTGAACTGGATATCCAGTCATGGTTTCTCAATAATTCTGCCATGACCCACTTCGCTAATATTCTTTACACCATATGCTACTATCCAGCGGTCATTATTTTCGCCATCTGGGCCTATTGGCGACATCGTTCAAAGTTCAAATTCATGCGAACAGTCTTTGTGATTTCAGCCGCGATCGCTTTTATATCGTTTGCTCTCTACCCCACTGCACCCCCCAGATTTTTTGATGGCCGTGAACTGGACACTATTATTACCCAAGACCTCGGTTTCGTGGATACTATCGCCGAACACTGGCACATAAACGAATCCTCGGACCCGAATACTTAC
>JABHWQ010000241.1 GCA_018657655.1 Chloroflexota bacterium
CTGGGACTGCGATGACAGCTACGTATTCAGCCTGACAAGCGAGTTGACTTTCAGCGAACCGGAACCTCCCGCGGGCTACCTCAGCAGCCGGTTCAGTGAACTGCACCCGGAGTTGAGCTACAGGGGTTGCCGTTATCTGCTTTCTATCCACAACCGCGAGATTGGCTTTTACGACCTGTACCTGAACACCCTGCTGGCCAACCGGGTGCCCTCGTTTACGTTCCCATTTCCAGAGGAAACTGTTAGCGACGGACCTGTAATCTTCGCCATTAGCAAAGAGTTTTTTGAGGTTGCTCTGGAGAAGCTGGTACCGGCTCTGCTGGAGTAAGCGATAAAAAGGTTTGAACGAGAATGGTTTTATCGCGAAAGGTCTTTCAACTTTGTTTGCGGCTCGTGGTACCTTCGGTACCAGTGTGTCAGGGTAGTCAGAGTAAAGAGACGGTTTATTATTGGAATTCGCACAATCAAACTGAAGAAAAAATAAGAAACACCGAGCGCAAAATAAAAATAAAGCAAAACGAAAATTGATTCGAGCCATAGACCACTAATGAAATTTAAAGCAGATATATGGCTTTTCAGCAAAGATAAAAAATGCATTGCTGCTGCGCTGCAAGTAATATAAAAAAGAATTACACCCCAGGAATGTCCGGCCTCTACAGCCTCTACGGGACAAAACGCCATACATCGCATGCAGCTTTCGCAGTTGTATTTCCAGTATGGTCTAGCCTTTCCCTTACCTCTCATCGATATGGCCTCTACAGGACATTTTTCAGCGCAGATTCCGCATGAATTGCATTTCCAGTTGGAAAAAAAGAGCTTTGCCAGAAAAAAACGAGCCGCAAAAAGGTATAATACGGATACAGGCAGCAGGAGCAATCCTCCGATAGACTCGTAGAGGTTGTTTAATGTTAACCACTGCTTACGGCCTGATAGTATCGCCTGCATGAAGCTCTCGGCCTTGGGTTTGTTGCGCTTTATAACAGCTTCGGCTTTTGAGTGTTTTAAACCGGAGTGAAGGGACATCCAGTTTGAGGGCATGTCTATCGCGGTTGTGCCCCTTACATTGTACCCTTTAAGGAAGAGTATCAGGGCTGTCAGAAATGTTGCCGTGCCACTGAGGCCTGGAGGAAATATCTTACCAAACTTAAGGCCCGCACGGGTCGAAATGCTAAAAGCGTGACTCTGACGTGTGCGAGGAAGCTTGCAGGCGAATTTAATCATATGCCAGGGAGTAGTAAAACCATGAGCCGGCATGACAAGCCCTAAAATGCCTGTTCCTTCTTGTTCTCTCTCATCGGCAATTCCGGTCTCGATCGAAGAAAACTCTACCTTCGGAATTCCTTCTTTTTCAGCAATCCGGGATACCCACTCAGCTACCCTGTAAGAGTTTCCGGTGCCACTCATAAAATATATCACTACATTCTTGTATGGCATTGTTCATGGTCCGATAAGAATAGAGAATACCAGCCCAAGCCATGCATAGCAGGGAGCAGTAATCTCTGGACATCTTGGTAAACCGCTCTAAGTCTCCAAATAGAGTATCCGGAAAAGCCTCTTTATTTTCGCTCCACTCCCAGTCCCGGTCCATTTGGCAGTGTCAGCTTACCGTTTTCAAACCCCACCCCCGTAAAGGGATCCTCGGCCAGCAGAGCCGCGCCATCGAGATCGGCGTAGTCCACCAACGGGCTGATCTGGGCCGCCGCGGTAATCTGGATGCTCGATTCCAGCATGCAACCGAGCATGATCTCCAGGTTGTGGGCTCGCGCCGCCCCGATCATTTTCAGCGCGTGACGCAGCCCGCCGCACTTGGAGAGCTTGATATTTATCATGTCGAACCGTCCCACACAGTTCTTGATATCCTCCAGGCGTTCACAGCTCTCATCGGCCATCAGTGGTAACGGGCTCCTGCTGTAGAGCCAGCGCTGACCCTCCAGGTTGTCCGCCGGCAGGGGCTGCTCCACAAACTCCACGCCCTGGTCTGCCAGCTGATAGATCATCCTCAACGCCTGATGCGGCTCCCAGCCGCAGTTGGCGTCAACCCTGATAATCGCTCCGGGAGCTTCCTCGCGGACTATCCTGAGTATCTCGACATCGCCGGGGCCACCCACCTTGATCTTGAGCACCGGGCAGTTGGCCGACTCGCGGACTTTCTGGCGCACCATGTCCGGCGTATCTATCCCGATAGTAAAACTGGAGACCGGCACGGTATCATGTGACAGGCCCA
>JABHWQ010000449.1 GCA_018657655.1 Chloroflexota bacterium
GAATAAAGGCATCTCTGATGGTTTTGAAAAATCCATTCATATCTCTACATCAGAGGGGTATAGCGTGATTGCTCCTAATGTTTCGCGATTGATTTCAGTATATGTTTATGAAGAAAACGTACCCATGGGGGATGTAATTCCAACCCTGACTCTGACACTCCCTGGAGGAGAACTACAACCATACACCTTTGAAGCTACCCGTGCTAGCGATGGATTTTCTACACTCAGTCTAAACCCAATTGATGCCCCCCATGGAACACGAATTGATTATCAGGTTTGTGTTCCATATAATAATGGGAAGCAAGCCTGTGTCCAAGAATTCTATCTGATTTGGGATAATCGCTAATAATGCAATTACAAATACAATAAGCATAACTGATCTATCAACGGAGGAAAACGCCTGGTTCATGCCTGGCGTTTTTTGATTCACCCGGCTTGATGCCCGCCCAAAGGTGATCCTATGATTAGGTCGCCTTTGGGGGAGCACCAAGCTCCCTGACGAAGAAACCCAACTTTTCAACGGAGGTAAACCCATGTACCAAATCAGTATGGCCATCGCAGGCTACGTTGACGTCTCCCCGGAGGTGCTCGCCCTGGCCCGTGAAAACGCTTTCGCCACCGGTGAGAGTACGGTTTGCATCAATGCCGAGTACGCCCTATCCAACCTGGATCCCGAACTTTCAGAAGGTTCAGGCGGGAAACTGCGCGAATTGTTATCACGCGCTACCCGGATGGGTATCTGCGATTTGATGCTCTCGGAGTAATCTTTTCCCTTCTCCGATCTACTGACCGCAACCTGTCCCGTACCAGGACATTCACGTTCTGGTGCGGGTACGGGATACGCGCCAGATTGACGGAGGTAAGCATGACTGCACAACTGACAACACAAATGTCATATTTGGAGGTCACCCCACGGTTGAAATATCTACCCCCACGGGAACGACCAGTCCATCGCGTGATCCAGGATGCCGAAGGCTGCAATATGGTTGAACTGCTAGCGGCCATTGTTGGCGGTCCCCAGCAGATCGAGATTGCAGAGACGCTCCTGGCTCGCTTCGGAGATATCCACGGCCTGTACCGGGCGCACGTCACTGAAATCGCTAATATCCACGGCGTTGGTGATAGCACGGCTGCTCGCATCCAGGCCGCTCTCTCCCTGGGGAAACGAATGCTGGTGCCTTCTGCGGAAGTCGCCAGGACGATCAACAGCCCCAAAGATGCGGCGGATATCGTCTGCCCCATGATCGGGCATCAAGACCAGGAACACATGTTGGTGGTGGTGCTCAGCACCCGTAACCACGTTTTGGATGTGGTCGAGGTCTACCATGGCAGTGTCAACTCGGCGCAAGTACGGATTGCCGAACTCTTTCGACCAGCCTTCCGCTACAACGCCCCTGCCATCATTCTCGCTCACAACCACCCAAGTGGGGATAACTCTGCTAGCCCTGATGATTTGTCAGTCACAATGGCTATCGTCGAGGCGGGAAAATTGCTTGACATTCAGGTTGTTGATCATCTAATCGTGAGCGCGGCGAGCTTTGTTTCACTCAAGGAACGCAGACTGGCCGGGTTATAGGAGGTAAACATGAGTACCGCAATCGTTCAGTTTCACCACGACCCAGACAACGGTGGGTTCTTCAGCACATTCCTTTTCTGGGATTGTGAGTGCGAAGAGGATTACATCCTCCGCTGTGGGATGAAGTCTGCCCCTCTTGCGGCTCACGCCGTGAGGATGCACCTGACTCCCGCATCAACGAAGTGATCCGGCACAGCAGTACCCTGCCTGAGAAACTGGTTGAATCCGCCTGGGAACAGACGCAAGGGGATGTCAGTCCGATCCCCTTTTAACGAAATCATACTACGGGAGCGGGGGAATTAACACCCCTGCTCTCAACCCCAACGGAGGTAAGCATGTCATTCAAGGCCTTTATCTGTGAAGCCAGTGGAGATTTCGTTTCCCCTGAAAGCTGTTGGAAATGCGCCTATCGCGGCGCTCAGCCAGGTTGTCACCTGACAGCCCCGGTAATCCACGGCATCCTGCAAAATATGCGACCAGATCAGCCCGAAGCACTACTTACGGCTGGTTTTGGCACACTGACTGTCACCACAATCATGAGCTGCCCGCGCAAGTGGCGCCTCAAGATTGAATATGACTATGCCGAGAACCCATCCCGGCTGTGGTGGGCCTTTCGGGGAAAGATCGCGCACAACATCGTCGAGCAATATGCCAAAGACGATGAGCAGATCCTAGTC
>JABHWQ010000475.1 GCA_018657655.1 Chloroflexota bacterium
ACCACAACGTCGGTGCGCATGGAACCACGGCCGTGGTACAGATATACGAGAGGAGATGATCGCATGGATGAAAGACCTTTCACCGCAGAATCCTTTGCCCATTCCCTCAGAGAACGCAAGCTAGTGGCTTCAGGATGTACGAAGTGCGGTTCACAATGGTGCCCCCCCATCGGCCCATCTGTAATAAATGCAATTCCGAGCAAATGGAGTGGATGGAAACGGGGGAAATAGGAACAATCGTCGCATTCACAACTATCGAAGTTGGAACCACCATGATGCTTGATGCCGGATATAACAGGGGCAACCCTTGCTGCTCCGGAATAGTCGAGCTGGAAGAAGGCCCGAGAATCAGCTCTCATATCCTGGGAGTAGATGCCCGCAACCCGGAGAATATCGACATCGGCATTCCTCTCCAGCTGGATTTTATTGAAAGGGGTGCTTTTGCTTTTTCCAAAGAACTGGCGAGCGTGCAGAAGCTGTATCCGGCCTTTCGATCGGCAGCGCAGCATTAGTCCAAGGAGGCTCAGGTGAAAAGAAAAATCAGGAAAGCAGCAGTCCTCGGGGCAGGGGTAATGGGAAGCACCATAGCAGCCCATTTGGCTAATGCAGGTTTGCCTGTTTACCTTTTGGATATAGTACCTGACGAACTTGACAATACCGATAGAAAAAAAGGGATAACCCAGGAAAGCCTCGCGTTCAGGAACAAGCTTGCCATCGCGGGTATCAGGAATGCCCAGAAGGCAAGTCCCGCCGCTTTCTTTCTCCCGTACGATGCTAACCTCATTACCCCAGGTAACCTGGAAGATCATATTGAACGGCTGAGTGAGGTGGACTGGATCATCGAGGTAGTAGCCGAGAATCTCGAAACTAAGAAATCATTGTTCAGAAAAGTCGAAGCGGTTAGAAAACCAGGCACAATCGTCAGCACAAACACTTCGGGCCTCTCGATAAACAAAATGGCGGAAGAGACCTCTCAGGATTTCAAAGAGCATTTTCTCGGAACTCATTTTTTCAATCCCCCAAGATACATGAAACTCATGGAGATCATCCCCGGCAACTCTACTAACCAGGAAATTGTCGATTTCATGGCTGACTTTTGTGAAAGGCAACTCGGTAAAGGTGTTGTCTATGCCAAAGATACACCTGATTTTATCGCCAATCGGATCGGTGTTTATGGAGCCATAACCGCAATCAAGCTAATGATGGAAAATGGCTACACAGTTGAAGAAGTCGATGCCATTACCGGCCCCCCTATGGGCAGGCCCAAAAGTGCCACCTTCAGAACCGCGGATATTGTGGGTTTGGATGTTCTGGTCCACGTGATAAAAAATGTGTACAACAACATCGAAGATCAAAAAGAAAAGGAAGCTTTTGTTGTTCCCGAATTGTTGAACAGGATGGTGGAAGCCGGACTCCTTGGTGACAAGGCTCAGAAGGGATTTTACAAAAAGGAGTTGACCGCTGAAGGGTCTCAGATATTTGCTCTGGATTACAATACCCTGGAATATGCCCCCCAGAAGAAAGCCAAGTTCCCCGCTCTGGACTCACTGAGACAAATAGCTGATCCGGCCAAAAGGGTGAGGACACTGCTCCGTTCGGAAGACCGGGATGGTCAGCTCGCATGGCCTGTATTAAAGAAGACGCTTCTCTACTGTGCCACCAAAATTCCCGAGATAGCAGACGATGTACAAAATATCGACCGGGCTATGAAGTGGGGATTCCACTGGGATATCGGGCCGTTTGAAGTATGGGACGCCATCGGTGTCAGGGAATCTGTTAAACGTATGGAGAGCGAAGGGGAACGAATACCGGAAAACGTAACTCAAATGCTCAGAGCAGGCAAAGAGAGATTCTACGAACCGATCAATGGCAGAGTCCGATATTTCGATTTTGGCAAAGCCGATTATCAGGAACTCGAAGAGAAACCTCAAATCATTATTCTTCCTTCGCTAAAAGAGAGGAATTTGATCAAGTCCAATCCCGGTGCGAGTCTAATCGATATTGGAGATGGTGTTGCCTGCCTGGAATTCCATTCACCCAACAGTGCCATCGGCTACGATTTCATAGATATGATCAATTACAGCGTCTCAGTGGCAGAGAAGGATTTTCAGGGACTTGTCATCACCAATCTCAGTCAGTCCTTTAGTGTTGGAGCAAACCTGATGATCGTCTTTTTCGAGGTTCAAAGGCGAAATTGGGATGGGATCTATTTCCTGGTCAGTCGATTTCAGGGTGCATGCAGGCGAATCAAATATGCAGAATGCCCGGTGGTCGTGGCGCCATCAGGCATGGCTCTGGGAGGGGGCTGTGAGATTTGCATGGCTGCCAGCAAGGTGAGGGCCCACGCCGAGACATACATCGGCCTTGTGGAAGTGGGCGTGGGAGTTATTCCTGCTGGTGGCGGCTGTCTTGAGGTTCTCCTCAGAAATACTCAGTGGGTGCCTGATACTGTTCCCAGTGCCTCTCCGGTTGGAAGCAGGCCAGACCTTACTCCGTATGCAGCGAGGGCCTTTGAGACTATCGCGTTGGCCAAGGTTTCCACGAGCGCGAAAGAGGCTCAGAAACTTGGATATCTGAGACCTGAAGACAGGATTACCATGAACCGCGACCATCTTCTCTACGATGCCAAAGAAACTGTAATCGCCATGACTCGGGAAGGCTATTGCCCGCCTCGACCCAGAGACGATATTAGAGTAACAGGACGATCGGGCAAGGCACTGATGGAGCTTCTGGTTTATTCAATGGTACAAGGCCAACACGTGAGTGACTACGATGCCCACATTGCCAATAAACTTGCCACCGTACTAACTGGTGGAAATGTGGAACAAAACACATTAGTGACCGAAGAATACTTGCTTGAGCTCGAAAGGGAAGCGTTCGTCTCGCTTTGTGGAGAAAAGAAAACCCAGGACAGAATGCAGCATATGCTGCAAACCAACAAACCATTAAGGAACTAGCTATGCAACAGTCTCGTTCTTGCTGAGCTTGTCGAAGCATGAATGGTGCCAATGAGGTTACTCTTCGGCGGGCCCAGAGTGATCGGTCGGAAATATACTTTTGTGACAAGAGGTCAAACATGAGAGAAGCAGTTGTAGTTTCTGCGGTAAGAACGGCTATCGGGAGGGCTCCTAACGGGGCACTCTCAAATCTAAGGCCTGAGTATCTGGCTGCAGAAGTAGTCAAAGAAGCAGTCAAGCGAGCCAAGGGGCTAAATCCGGAGGACATCGACGATCTGATTATCGGTTGTGCTTTTCCGGAAGCAGAGCAGGGAATAAACATGGGCAGGATTATCGCGCTCAAAGCAGAACTCCCACTATCTGTGGCCGGGCAGACTGTCAACCGTTTCTGTGCCTCCGGGCTTGAAGCTATCGCGATTTCTTGCGAGAGGATCATGTGTGGTTTCGGAGATGTGATTGTGACTGGGGGTGTTGAGCACACCAGTCGCGTACCCATGGGAGGAAACCACCCGCTTCCGGACCCAGACCTAACCGAAATTATGCCTTCCGCATATATTCCGATGGGCCTAACAGCGGATAAAGTGGCTCAGAGATTCAACGTAAGCCGGGAAGATCAGGATATTTTTGCTGTCGAAAGCCACCGTAGGGCTGCTGCTGCTACAATACAGGGCAAGTTCAAAAGCCAGATATTGCCCTTGACTGTGACCGAACGATCATTTAGAGATGGCCATACGGCAACACATGAGAGTATTTTCGATGCGGATGAATGCATCAGGCTGGATAGCTCTGTTGAAAAACTATCCACACTCAGGCCAGCTTTTCACGCCAAAGGCACGGTCACTGGTGCCAACTCATGCCCACTTAACGATGGGGCAGCCGCACTGGTAATCATGTCCGAAGAGAAAGCTGAAGAGTTAGGTTTGAAACCCTTAGGTATTTTCAGGTCATATGCTGTAGGCGGGGTTGATCCGGAAATCATGGGAATCGGTCCTGTGGTAGCCGTCCCCAAAGCTTTGAAATACGCTGGCATAACGATGGACAATATCGATTTAGTCGAGCTCAACGAAGCATTTGCTTCCCAGGCATTGTACGTAATCCGAACCCTGGGCATGGATCCCGAGAAAGTTAATGTCAACGGCGGAGCTATAGCACTGGGCCATCCGTTCGGATGCACTGGCGCGTATCTCACCACTAAACTGCTTTATGAGATGGCCAACAGAGAGGCCAGGTTTGGAGTTGTTACCATGTGTGTAGGAGGGGGGATGGGGGCAGCTGCTGTTTTCGAAAGAGCACAGAAATAGAACGGGATTCACTTTGGATGGTTGAATTCCGCATTCGAGGTAATGACATCCCATAATCCATTTTCCTTGAAATAGCAAAAAGGAGGAAACCATGCAGGTACAAGAGATTAAAAAGGGCGCTTCATTCCTTATCGAGGATGTGTTGCCGAACGAGATCTTGACACCCGAGGATTTCACCGATGAGCACAAAATGATTATCAAAACCACCAAGGATTTCGTTAGGAATGAAGTGCATCCAAACCTCGAACAACTGGAGCACAAGGACTTCGAACTTACTCGTCAATTGACTCGGATGGCAGGTGATTTGGGACTGCTGGGAGCTGGCATTGAAGAACAATATGGGGGCACCGGTACAGATACCATCGCACCTCTTTTAATCACAGCCCAATTGGGAAGGGCTGGTTCTTTCGGGCTGACGATGGGATGTCATTTAGGTATTGGTATGCTGCCGATAGTCTATTTCGGCAACAAAGCCCAAAAACAAAAGTATATCCCGGACCTGGCTAGCGGTGAAAGGATTGGGGCCTACGCTCTTACTGAGCCTCTTTCCGGGAGTGATGCTCTTTCACTGAGAACCAAGGCTGTCCTATCCGACGATGGCAAGTATTATGTATTGAATGGAGAAAAGCAGTTTATCACCAATGGGGGATTCGCAGATACCATCATCACTTATGCCAGGGTAGACGACAAGGTGACTGCTTTCATCGTTGAGAAAGGTTTTGAAGGGGTATCCTCTGGCCCGGAAGAGAAGAAAATGGGAATTCGTGGCAGTTCCACTACCAGCATCGTGTTCCAAGATGCCAACGTCCCGGTAGAGAACGTACTTTTTGATATCGGGAGAGGCCATGTTGTGGCCCTCAATATCCTTAATGTGGGTCGACTCAAATTGGCCGGGGCTTGTGTTGAAGGATCGAAGTTAGCTCTGGAACAAAGTGTTACCTACGCCAAGTCAAGGGAACAGTTCGGGAGCCCTATTTGCCAATTCGGATTAATAAAGCAAAAGCTGGCAGATATGGCATTGAATCTATATATGGCTGAAAGTATGTTTTACAGGGCAGGTGGCCTGGTTGATCAAATACTATCAGATATAGATATGTCTGCGGAGGATAGCGGCACACAGAGCGCAAAGGGTATCTCTGAGTATGCAACCGAATGTTCTATCACTAAAGTGTTCTGCTCGGAAGTTCTAGCTTCCGCATCTGATGAGGCAGTCCAGATTCATGGTGGGTATGGATTCATCGAAGAATATTTAGTGGAGCGAATTTACCGAG
The DNA here is from genome assembly GCA_018657655.1 of Chloroflexota bacterium. Lineage (GTDB taxonomy): Bacteria > Chloroflexota > Dehalococcoidia > SZUA-161 > SpSt-899 > JABMQN01. The sequence goes on from JABHWQ010000475.1 coordinate 5,530, forward strand.
ACAACCGGATAAACAGGATATTTGAAGGCACGAATGAGATCAACAGGCTCACCATACTTGACTGGATCATGAGGAAGGCACTCAAAAACGAGTTGCCGCTTTTCGATATGGCCAAGAAACTCAGCAATGAACTCTTGACCATCGAGGCTGTATTCCCCAGCCTGGAGGACGGTCCTTTAGAATATCAAAGGAAACTGGTGGGTATGGCGAAAAAGGCTTTCCTGCTGGTAGCCGGTGCAGCAGCACAAAAATACGGATTGAAACTGCCTGATGAGCAAGAGGTTCTGGGTTATTTGAGTGATATCACAATCGAGATTTACGCTATGGAGAGTGGTCTTCTAAGAGCAATCAAGTCAGTTGAATCCGTTGGAGTAGAAGAATCTCAGACAAAGATCGATATGGTGAGAGTTTATGTAAACGATGCCATGAAAAGAATTGACGACTATGCCAGCCAAGTTCTGGCAGCTATGGAATCTGGAGATATGCTCTATATTCAGTTGGGGGCACTACGAAAACTCTCAAACCTCATCCCGATAAACAGCATCGATGCGAGAAGACGGATTGCTGATCGTATAATAGAGGCGGAAAGCTACGCTTGCTGAGATTAGCATTGGCCAGAAGCGGTAGATAGTATTCAATGCGACTAACAGTTATGATAAATGACCGGCTTGCGAACGATAGCACGATGCCGGTTATGGTATGCACCTCTATGATAATGAGCACAAAAGAGGTAATGTGGAACAAGTAATAAGGCGTTAGCTCTCCGGAATATAACGGGGAACTGTGCAATACCCAATGGGAAGGAGGTATCACAATTAAAAGGCTAATACTGAAGTGGTCTAATGGAAACGGACACCTGGAAACGAGTGATAGACTTTTGGAGAGGTGTTCAAATGACAGGAGAGAAGAGAAGGAGCTATACACCGGAATTCAAGTATGAGGCGGTGAGGCTGATTACTGAAGAAGGGCGCAGTATAGCCGAGGTTTCCAGGAATCTGGGGATCAATGCGACCATGTTGGGCCGGTGGAAACGTGAAGCTCAGGAAGTGGATGCATTCCCGGGGAAGGGAAGGATGAAGCCAATGGAGGAGGAATTGCGTCGGCTTCAGAGGGAGAACCGGCAATGATTTTGTTCGAACCATTTATAACGCGATCTGACAAGGTGGGCAACTGAGTTTAAAGAGCTGTGAGACCATCTGATTCCGCATATGGAACGCGACTACCGCCCGATACCTTTCGGATCATCCAACCGAATAAGTTCCGGTTCCCACAGCTATCAAGACATCATCTTCGTTGGTAAGTTCCATTCGCGTTACTGCAAATTTGTTGCCGGCACGCAGTATCCATGCCTTGGCAGTGAATCTTTTGCCTTTCCCTGGACGAAGATAGTCTACCCGCAAGTCAACAGTGGCATTTTTGCTGATTGTTTTAGTTTGGTATTCTCGGGGCTTGCCTTTGACCTGCTTGTAAACACTCATGAAAACAGCTGCGCCACCTGCAGTATCCAATACGGCAGAGATAATCCCACCGTGTAATATTCGGTAAACTGCGTTCCCAATAAAGTCATCCCGAGTTTCGAATTTTAGTACTGCCGTATCCAGATCGGGCGATTCATCTGCAAGATCCATGAAAGAATCGAATGTGGGCCTCTCGCTGATCATGTTCTGAAAAAAGTCCACCAGCGACTGTAATTCGGGATCTTCGTCGTATATACTCATAAACAACTCACGATTTCCTTTACCTGTATTGTGATATTCTTAGCGTCTGTTTGTCAATCACTCCACCCTATCGATCATTTGTTACACTGTGATTAGTTTACATTTGGAGATGGAGGCGATAGAATATCGCCATCACTCTTAGCGAGGTGAAAAATGGAACTTAAACTTGTCCCAATCGAAAAGGCTGATGATCTCAATTTTATTCTAGGGCAAACGCACTTTATCAAAACTGTGGAAGATATTCACGAATCGCTGGTTCAGGCTGTGTCAGGCATCAAATTCGGTCTGGCGTTTTGCGAGGCCAGCGGCCCGACACTGGTTCGCACATCAGGGACGAACGCAGAGTTGACTGAACTTGCCAGTAAAAACGCATTAGCACTCGGTGCAGGGCATTCGTTTATCATCATGCTCGGTGCGGGATACTTCCCGCTCAGCGTGCTTAACACAATTAAAATGGTACCGGAAGTCTGCCATATTTTCTGTGCCACCGCCAATCCTACACAGGTGGTCATCGCGGAAAGTGAACATGGATGCGGCATTCTCGGTGTGATCGATGGTTACAGTCCCAAAGGGATAGAAACCGAAGCTGACGTGGCCCATCGCAAGGAGTTCTTGAGAACCATCGGATACAAGCTTTAGAGGTTCTCCCGTTTGAATTACTGTGCAGTATTTTCTCCTTCCTACCCGCAAAAACATTGTGCATCTATCTCTTTTTTAGATTGTAGAGCTTCGCTCGAAGTGATACCCTGACGATTATCTGATGTTATGCCAACTACTTTTCGAACACAATTTTGCTTTCCTGGCTTTTATCCTTGACGGTCACATAAGTGAGTTATAATAGACCACAACCAACTTGAGTGCGATTTTGATGCCCCGAATACGGCGGAGGCAGCAAATGAAAATCAAACGTTCGATATACAGCTTCTTGCTAATCCTGCTTGTGACAACCTTGATATCCCCCATTTTGTGTCTCCAAAACAAGCAAATACATGGGGCGCTGTATGGTTAATCGCCGAAACACATCAACGCATCCTTGACGGTGCCTATCATATGCTCCAAAACGACCCCGCGTATGATTCTGCCACATTTCCCACCCTTGACGATATCAAAGCGCACGAAGGAGTCGATTGGTACGAAGGTGGTTCTTTCCTGGGCCCGGGACCGGATAGCGATGCTTCAAGCGATTTCTCAGAACATTATTACAACCCAAGAACCGGGGAGGGTATGTCGCCAAGCTCGGTGAGACAAGATTGTCAAGCACTTACGAATGCTCTATTTTCAGGCGACCTAGAGGGAGCCAGGATACCAGTTAGGTAGTTAATGTCAACTAGCTGGGATTCACTTCAATAGAACTTGAAGTAATCGGCTCTTACGCTATGACGCCCGATCTTCAATATGCATCGACAGAGTTGATCTTTCCCTGCGCAGTTCCGGTGGATATTACTCCCCCATCCACTGGAGGACCAAATCATTCGATCGTGTTCTGCGTTGATAATTCGGGAAGCATGGATGGCCAGCCAATTATTGATGCCAGAACAGCGGCTCTCTCAGCCCTCGATTCTGTTCCCTCGTCAGGGGTCGAAATGGCGCTGGTATTTTTTTGGCCGTTCCTGTTGCAGTGTGGAGACAGTGACAGAATTCACTGAGGACAAGAATGCTATTCGACAAGGCATAGAGGGTGCGTCTGCCCAGGGGGATACACCGCTGGCGGCTGCTATCAGGCACTCCGGAAATTGCATCAAGGAGCAGGCCTCCGGCCGTGCTGCTACCATAGTTCTTCTGACGGATGGCGATGAAACCTATTCTGTCCATATTGTGGGGCCCAGGTGCGATCCGGTAAGAAGTTCTGCGGCCAGTGTGGTTCCCCAATACCGTTCAAGCCGCAGCATATTAGGAGTTCATAGTCAGGACAGGAAAGGAGATTCATGAAGTGTCCACACTGCCATGCTGAAAACGAGGCCAGTGAGAACTTCTGTGGCGATTGTGGAACGGCGCTGGCATCCGCTGTAGCCCCTTCATGCCCCAAATGCGGTAGCAAAACTATTCCGGATACCTCTTTCTGTATGGACTGAGGGGCTTCTCTTTCACGTTCTAAGTCGGATTCACCCAAAGGTAAACCTGCTCCCACGCCGGCACACGTGCAGTGTCCCCGATGTGGAACTGCTAACAACAGCCAAAGTTCATTCTGCCTTTCATGCGGCCAACAACTGGGAGTTGCGGCAAAGACACAATTGCATAGAGGGAACGCACCCTATACGACGCCAAAGAATGATACATCGGGAGCCTGGTGGCTATTACCCATTTTGATGGCATGGATCGGTGGTATCATCGCTTACATGGTGATCAGGGATGATGACAAAGATAAAGCCAAACGCCTATTAATCGCGGGGTTGATAATGACTGTATTCTGGTTTCTGGCCAACATAGCGCTTACGGCAGTCTCATACTCACTTTCCAGGTGATTCTAAGTAAACGATTGATCTCTTACTATACTCCAGCCAAAACTGTACACTCGCCTCCATCTGTAATTCCTTGCTAATTTGTGTCACGAATTCGTGACACGATTCCGCTACAAAATGTCAACATTCAGACGACAGACAAACCCGCCGTAGCTATGATAGGATTGTCTAAATATATTAAAGAGGAAATTGGTTTACTGATATGCTTCGAGAAAATATAAACGTATTATTGAATACCTGTGACTGTGCTCTGTGCAGACACAAACTCGATTTCGAAATACCGGACAGTTTGATCCAAGATTTTATTTCAGGTAATGTTGTTCTGTTTGCAGGGTCGGGAGTTAGTACCGAATCCAGAGATGTTCTCAAACAAACTCTCTATGACGACATCGAAGAAGAGCTCGGGTATGAAGAAAGTGACCTCTCTTTCCCCGAATTAATGGGGGAGTATTGCGGACAGATAGACGGAAGAAGTAAATTACTTTCCAAGATTCATGGCCAGTACAGGTATATCGAATCTTTCCCTGAAATGTACAAAATCGCCACAGGATTTCATGAAAATCTGGCCACCCTTTTCCCTCTGAAGACAATCGTAACCACAAACTGGGATACATATTTCGAGGATGTTTGTAATGCTACACCGTTCGTTTCTGATCGGGATCTGGCATTTTGGGAAAATCCTGAGCGTAGAGTTTTGAAAATTCACGGATCGATAAACAACTATGGTTCAGTTGTAGCCACAGCAGCAGATTATCAAGATTGCCAGAAAAGACTTAATACCGGATTAATCGGGGATGTGCTTAAAGCTCTATTAGAGAACAAAACTATTGTATTTGCAGGCTATTCTTTCACTGATCCGAATTTCAGTAACATTTTAGGTTTTGTTACCAGGCACGTTAACGAATTGCGGAAGCAAGCCTTTGTAATCACGCCAATTAGAGAAGATTGCCTAAAATTTGACCAGAATGGGATAATACCGATCAATACCGATGGAGTGCACTTTATATCACTGTTGAAACATCATTTTGTCGATCAGGGATTAATGCTGCCCGATTCGATTTATTGTGAGGCAAACGCGCTTGCCTCAGCTGTTCGCAGCGAAAACACGTTTTTCCATAACAAATATACTTGTTTTGATCACCCGCAAATGATCTATGCTTCATGCTATCAGGACGGCATGATACACGCTCTAGAGCGTGTCAGTTCCCAAAAGTGTAGCGGTGAATATTCCCAGTGCTATGCGATCGGTCGAGTTGTGCAACCTTATCTGGGTATGCACAAAGAAAAGCTAAAATCTAAGAAATACGAAGATGTTGCCTACATAGAAGGGTATGTCAACGGACTGATGTTTTTGCTGCTGGATGATAAGGGGAAATCAGAGATAGAGCACCCTTCTCTTTACTACGCATTTGGTATCCAACACGCTTTGCACACATTAGAAGACTATGATGAACTAATAGACAGTCTTCCCGATTTGCACAAGTCATCTTACAAGCGAGCAAAAAAGATAGTTGGTAAGTTTGACTCGTCAAATGGGGATGGATTTCATCACCCTCCGTGGCTGTAAATCCCTTGTTTAACAAATGCTACTGGCAGGCGAAACAACTGATAGAACGCCCACAGCTGAGAACCTTGCCCTACCCGATCATACGAGTAAGAGATCATGGTAATCATTGGGCCGGACTTGACAAATGTCCGGCCCAACGGCTTATGCTTTTAGTTTAGGAATCTTGGTTCATGCCAAATATATGTCATCTTTCTTGCAACATTGATACCACGCTTGCACAGAGGAGATCTCAGCGAAACTGGCTTGATTATGACTTTGGGGCTTGGTTATTTTTCTATAGACCAAATCAAACGATAATCCAGCACCGAATGACTTGCTAAGGAATCTCTGAATAAGTCTCGAATCATGAGATAATAGTGACAGTATTTATTCAAGGAGATTTACCGATGATAAATGG
>JABHWQ010000292.1 GCA_018657655.1 Chloroflexota bacterium
GATGAGATCAACTCAGCATTGAAAGAACAGGGTGAAAAGCTCGGCGTAGATATCGCTTTTTTCCAATCAAACCATGAAGGAGCTTTAATCGACTTTATCCAGGAGCAAACTCTCGGTACAGACGGGATCATCATCAACCCCGGTGCCCTTACCCATTACGGGCTTTCGCTCATGGATGCCCTCATCGATACTAAGCTGCCCATAATCGAAGTCCACATCTCCGATATTCACTCGCGTGAAGAGTTCCGGCAAAAATCAGTAATTGAACCCATAGCCACCAAGCAGATCAGCGGACAAGGTTGGCAGGGATACTCCACAGCTCTGGACATATTAGCCAGTGATCTATCAAAGGGGAGTTAATCATGGCTTCCCGACTTGAGAGTTTGCGCCGTGCATTATCCCAACAACAACTGGATACTATTTTCATCTCCCAAACTGCCGATCGACGCTACATTTCAGGGTTCACCGGATCGGCAGGCTATCTATTGGTTTCACAAAACAAAGCTATTCTTGCCACTGATTTTCGATATGTAGAGCAGGCAAAAATGCAATCGCCCGAATTCCAGACTGTTCAGATAACGGGAGAGTTCGGGAAATGGTTTCCGGGAATTGTCGCTGACCTGAACGCTAAGAATATCGGCTTTGAAAGTGATGGGATGACTCTTACTGCTTACCGTCAGCTTGTCAAAGCGGCAAGAAGACTTCCCCCTAAATCGCGACCGCGACTCATTCCAACCTACGGATTGGTTGAATCCCTGCGCGCTGTCAAAAACACAAAGGAGATAAATTCCATTCAAAATGCCGCCGCTCTAGCCGATGCAGCGGTGGAACACGCCGACACCCTATTGAAACCTGGTACAACCGAAAAAGAACTGGCCTGGTCATTGGAAAAACACCTTAGAGAGAACGGCAGTGAAAACTTACCGTTTCCCATTATTGTGGCATCGGGCCCTAACTCGGCACTCCCCCATGCACAACCTACTGACCGAACCATCTCGGAAGGAGAGTCGATAGTGATAGACCTTGGGGCTCGGGTGAACGGCTACTGCAGTGATATCACTCGCACCATCTGCATGGGAAAACCCGACAAAAGACTGGCCCAGATATACAATATCGTTCTTCAAGCTCAATCTGCTGCCCAAGAGAATATTACGGTCGGCATGAATGGAGACACAGCCGACGGCATTGCCAGAGAGATAATCGAAAGAGCCGGATACGGCGATAAATTCGGACACAGCCTGGGACATGGGGTCGGGCTGGATGAACATGAGCAGCCCAGACTCGGGCCGAATTCAGCCGACGTACTTACAACGAACATGGTCTTCACCATAGAGCCCGGAATATACATTGAAGGGTGGGGAGGTGTTCGCATTGAAGATATGGTATTATTGGAGAGTGAGGGAACTCGTCCCCTTACCAAAGCCATAAAGGCACATCTCTAGGAGGAGCCATGAAAGAAGTTACAGATGCACGGAAGGGTACAACCTTTGAGATGGACGGACATCTTTACTCTGTAATCGAGTACCAACATATCAAAATAGGTCGTGGTTCGGCTACGGTCAAACTAAAACTTCGGGATATTCGCGGCGGACATACTACTGAAAAAACTTTTCAGTCTGGTGACAGACTCAATGATGTGCAGGTTTTGCAACGTCCGGCTCAGTACCTTTACAATGACGATGCCTTCTACTACTTTATGGATCAAGACACTTTTGATCAAATTCCGATGAACGGTGAACAACTGGGAGACACTCTCAATTACTTGAAAGAAGGAATGGTAGTCCAGCTATCTACGTATGACGGGGATGCGATTGGAATGGAACTCCCTCTCGCTGTGACGTTGGAGGTAACTGAAACTGGCCCCAGCTTTAAAGGTAACACAGCCCAGGGTGGGACCAAGCCCGCTGTTATGGAAACCGGTATCACCGTACAAGTTCCCATGTTTCTCAACACGGGCGATATGATAAAGGTAGATACGCGTACCGGGTCATACGTTGAAAGGGCCTAGGCAGGACAACTCAGGTCTGCCTTAATACTATTCATACGGCAGGCTATATGAACTATGAAAGTAGACCTGCATCTGCACACTTGCTACTCCCCTGATTCCAATTCGTCCCTGGAAGGTATCGTCAAACGCTGTCAAAAGCTGGGGATCGACTGCGTGGCAGTAACGGACCATAACACCATTGAAGGGGCTCTCCGCATGAAAGAAATCGCCCCCTTCCCTGTTATAGTGGGGGAAGAGGTCATGAGCTCCAGCGGAGAAATCATCGGGTATTTCCTCAAGCAATCCATTCCCAAAGGGCTACCCCCCAGTGAAGTAATGGCTCGTATCAAAGATCAGGGCGGTCTCGTCTGCCCTCCCCACCCGTTTGACGGATTTGGCAGATATCCGCTAAAGACATCTGATCGTGAGATTTTAGTTTCGCATATCGACATCATTGAGATTTTTAATGCACGCTCCATCAGAGGCAATTTCTCCGCACAAGCTCGTTCGTACGCCGAACAGCACGGATTTTTATGTAGTGCCGGCAGCGACTCCCACTCTACCAGAGAGGTAGGTAACGCTTACGTAGAAATGCCAGCGTTCGATGATTCGGAAGGATTCAAAATCGCACTAGGCAAAGGCCAAGTGTTCGGTCGAAAGAACAGCGTGATCGATCGTGTAGCCACCGGCATTAGCACTCTACCGAAGCGAATAAGGGGCCACCGTCATGTATAGAATAGGATGGTTTTCGAGTGGACGAGGATCAGGGTCCCGTGCTCTGCTGACAACGATGCACCAGAGCATCGATCAGGGAGAGGTCAAAGCAGAAATCGCCTTTGTCTTCTGCAACAGGGAAGCCGGACAATCCGAAGAAACAGACCGCTTCCTGGATATGGTTAAATCATACAACATCCCACTAGTATGCTTGTCCTCCATTAAATTCAGAGAGTCTTTGGACACTTCGCTACTACCGGAGTGGCGCATTCACTACGACCGGGAAGTAATGCTCCGCCTCCAGAAATTCCACGTTGAACTCTGTGTACTGGCGGGATACATGCTCGTTGTGGGTGCTGAGATGTGCCGGAACTTCACCATGATCAACCTTCATCCCGCTGAACCCGGAGGGCCGAAAGGGACATGGAGAGAGGTAATATGGGAACTGATTGAAAATCAGGCTGATCGCACTGGTGTTATGATGCATCTGGTTACACCC
>JABHWQ010000476.1 GCA_018657655.1 Chloroflexota bacterium
AGTCAGAATCCAGCGGGGTGGCAGTGAGGTAGATTCCGGATCAAGTACGGAATGACATATAAAGCAATGTCCTTCTGATGAAAGTCAGAATCCAGCGGGGTGGCAGTGAGGTAGATTCCGGATCAAGTACGGAATGACATGACTTTGTCAAGATCGGTCTTGTAAAAGGATTAAACTCAAAGTCCGGGTTTGTATTGCGTGTAACCCGTAACAGGAGATGTTGGCATGGCAAAGGAAAGGCCTAAACCAGTCGGAAGCGCATCGTTTCGTCAACATGCGGAGGCAGAAGCAGCCAGGATTGAAGCGGACACCAAAAATACGTCCTCTGCGGATATTGAGGACATAGTGCACGAGCTTCAGGTTCATCAGATTGAACTTCAGATGCAGAATGATGAACTCCGCCAAACTGAACAGGCCCTGACCCAGTCACGTGCCATGTATTCCGATCTGTACAATTTTGCCCCCGTCGGCTATTTTGCGTGCGATATTCAGGGAAAGATTATAGAAGTCAACCTCACTATGGCTTCAATGCTGGACGTGGAGCGAACGAAACTTCTTCATAAGAATTTTAAACGGTTCGTTATTGGGGAAGACCAGAACAGGATCCACAATCATTTTCAGGGCATCTTTCGGTCAGGGAATGCTCAAAAATACGAGGTCAGGCTCAGAAGAGTGCGGGATGAAAGGAAGTTCTACGTTAGGCTAGAGAGCGCTCTGAGGGAGACACCCGATGGACCTAGATGCTGGACAGCGATCATTGACATCAATGACTACAAACTTACAGAGAATGCATTGAAGGTAAGCGAAACTCGCTTCAGAGAACTGTTTGAACATATGAGTAGCGGTGTAGCCATATGTGAGGCACTTGGTGCAGCAGAGGATTTATTGTTAAAAGACCTCAACAAAGCTGGCGAACAAATTGATGGCCTTCAACGGGAACAGATAGTGGGCAGGCGTGTTACCGATGTGTTTCCCGGTGTCAAAGAATCTGGATTATTCGATGCCTTTCAAAGGGTATGGAACACGGGAGAAGCAGAATCGTATCCTGTATCATCACACAAGGACAATCGGCTGGAAGTATTCAAAGAAAACTATATTTTCAAGCTGCCTTCCAAAGAGATCATCTGGATATATGAGGACGTAACTGAACGCAAGAAAACTGAGGAGCAAGCTTCCGAGGCCAGAGAACTGCGGGAAGTCGATAGACTGCGAAGCGCATTACTGGCCAGTGTATCTCATGAATTGCGAACTCCTTTAACGGCCATAAAGGGGATAGCCGATACACTCATACAGCCTGACGTGCAATGGGACTCAGAGACAGCGCAAGATTTTCTACGCACAATCAATCGGGAATCGGATATTCTCGCCCGCATGATTGACGATCTTGTAGATATGTCCCGACTCGAAGCGGGCATCGTGAGTATTGAAAGTGGTCCCAGCCTCCTTTCGGCTGTTGTCGCTGGAATCAAAGAAGAATTGAAGTATGCAGCAAAAACCCACAACCTGCTGGTTAATATTCCCAGTAATCTCCCCGTCACCAGCATAGATGAAATTCGTATTGGTCAGGTGATAACAAACCTTGTGAAAAACGCTGCCCATAACTCGCAAGATGGATCGGCAATTCTGTTAGAAGCGACTACTACTGATGACCATGTGATTGTCACTGTCTCTGACCAGGGAATCGGTATAACCCCTGAGCATATCGACCGAGTTTTCGAACGATTCTATAGAGTTGAGCCCGGCATTGCCCGGCATCGAGGTGGAACGGGACTGGGCCTATCGATCTGCAAGACCATTATTGAAGAACACGGTGGCCGTATATGGGTTCAGAGCCAATCGGGGGAGGGTTCCAAGTTTAGTTTCAGTCTGCCGATTGCTTGGGATTACGAGCCATAGCTCTATCACGAGCAACAGGCATCAGGCAAAGAATACCAGGCTAGGCAATAGCAACATGAGGTGTAGTTATGACAAAGAAAGAGGCGGAACTGGTTAGAAGCAGGACACTTCGCCAGCGTGCGGAGGCAGAGGCAGCCAGCGCCGAACCGGACATCAAAAGCATGTCTTATGCGGATATCGCTGAACTGGTGCATGAGCTGCAGGTTCTTCAAATTGAACTTCAGATGCAGAATGATGAACTTCGCAGGACTGAACAGGAATTGACCGAATCACAAGCCAGGTATTCCGATCTGTATGATTTTGCCCCTGTCGGCTATTTCACGTGCAATAGCCGGGGAATAATGATGGAGGTCAATCTCAGTGCGTCCTCAATGTTGGGCGTGGAGCGAATGAAGCTTCGTCGGAAGCATTTTCAGCAGTTCGTTGCCGGGGAAGACGGGGACACCATCCACAAACATCTTCAGGACATCTTCCGAGAGGAAATCCCCCAGAGTTGCGAGATCAGGATCAAAAATGTACGGGATGAAACTCAATCCCACGTGCAGCTGACAAGTATATTGCGAGAGACACCCGAGGGACTTCGATGTCGGACTGCGATGACTGATATCACCGAACGCAAGGAAGCGGAGGAAGGGCTACGGGAGAGCACAC
>JABHWQ010000425.1 GCA_018657655.1 Chloroflexota bacterium
CTTGTTCGTCCCAGTTACGTCCTTGGCGGTCGGGCTATGGAGATTGTCCACAATCCGGCTGAACTGGCCATCTATATGAAAAATGCCGCTGAACTTGATATCGGACGGGTGATCCTCATCGATAAATATATCGAAGGCAAAGAAGTAGAAGTGGACGCAATCTGCGATGGCGAGCGAGTACTCATTCCTGGCATAATGGAGCATATCGAACGTGCGGGTGTTCACAGCGGCGATTCGATGGCTGTTTATCCGGCGCTCAACTTGACTCACAGTGAAACCGAAACCATTATCAAATACACCATCGATATCGGGTTGAACCTGGGAGTCAAAGGATTGATGAACATGCAGTATGTAATTGTGCCGGGTGACTGGGTTTCCGATGTGTTTGTTATTGAAGTCAATCCCAGGGCCAGCCGTACGGTGCCGTTTCTTTCCAAGATTACGGGGGTGCCGATGGTAAAGGCAGCCACAAACGTAATGCTGGGAAAGAGCCTGGCAGACCAGGGCTACGAAAGCGGACTCTGGCCGATTCAACCCCTTGTTGGAGTTAAGGCCCCTGTGTTTTCAATGTCGAAGCTGCCTGGCGTGGATACGTTTTTGGGGCCGGAGATGAAATCAACAGGGGAAGTCATGGGAATAGATCACGATTTCTCCGGTGCTCTGGTGAAAGCATTGATGTCTTCCGGTGCAATGATCCCTCCCAAAGGATCGATACTTCTAAGCCTCTCGGATCGGGACAAGTCGCAAGCTATACCGATGATAAAACGGCTTGCCGAGTTGAAATACTCAATTTATGCCACAGAAGGCACGGCCTCTATGATAGAAGCTCTCGAAATCCCAGTCACCATGATCAGCAAGAAAGTCTCCGAAGGCCATCCCAATGTGCTCGATATCATCCAGGATGGGACCATTGACGTAGTTATAAACAGTCCAACCGGAGGAAGGGACTCGCTTCAGGATGGTTTCCAAATAAGACGCGCCGCCACCGAACGACGAATCCCGTGCTTTACTTATATTGATGCTGTACGGGTAGCAGTGGCGTTGCTGGCAGGAAAAGAGCAGGCATTCGATGTGCTTCCGCTGCAGGAGTATCGGCGCAAATAGATGGATATTCGAACTGCTTGACATCGATCCTAGTGTCCCAGTAAAATTGGCACAATATTATTTTCGGGAATAAGACATGACAGAGCAACAGAAAATCGAATACAGTCAATTGGAAGTGGGTTACGAGTTCCCTCCTGCCAGTTATAATCTGGGTTCGGCGGATGTCTCGGCCTATTTGAAAGCGACCGGGGAAACTGACAGGTTGTTTCAGAATACAGGCATTGTTCCTCCAACCGCTATTGCCGCCTGGTCATTGATAGCATTGTTGGATTATGTGGATATGCCTTCCGGGACCATTCATCTTGCCCAGGAACTCGAATCAGTAGGTATTGCCAAAGAAAGTGATACCATTACCTGCCATGCGCGAGTTAGTAGAAAACAGGAGAGAAGTGGACTGCGTTTGCTTGATATTGAGTTCAAGGTGCAAGATCAAAATGGGGATCTTGTAGTGGCAGGGAAAAGCAGCTTTAATTTTCCATAAATATGGATTTTTGAATTGAGGAACGTATGAGCACAGATCAGCGATTGGATTTATCAACGTTGGAACAGGGGTCGGTTCTTCGGGAGATGACCAAGGAAATCGTTCAGGAGAACGTTGCCCTTTACGCAGAAGCAAGTAAAGACTTTAATCCTATTCATATCGATGAGGAATTTGCCAGGAACACTCCGTTGGGGGGAACAATTGCCCATGGCATGCTGATTCTTGCCTATGTCTCTCAAATGATGATCTCCAATTTTGGGCAGGATTGGCTTGTTGGCGGAAAACTCAATGCGAGATTCAAAGCCCCTGCTCGTCCGGGCGATACCATTACTGTGAGCGGCACTGTTCGTAAGATCGAAAATGATGAAGGCCGAACTTTCATCAAATGTGATATCCTTTGTCAGAATCAAGCCGGGGAAACCGTAATAGCTGGAAACGGGACCCTTACTGTGAATACGTAAATCCAACGAGTGTACATATACCTATTTTGATTTTCATTTCCGGTACGTTGTTTGAGTTGATGCTCAACATCCCCTTCTTTTGCCCCTCGCATCCGAAAAGCTTGAGTTGCTAAGTAACCTGATGTATGCTGTGTGCACGTAGACAGGAGAATAGATATGGGTGGTCCAGAAGAGTTTCTAATTGGCGTTGCGGTTATCCATTTGTTCCTGGTAATCTATGCTCTTCGAGATTTATTCACACTATCAACCATAAAGAACAGATTTGGGAAGATGGTGTGGGTGTTGCTGATAATGGTGTTCCCGGTGACTGGCCCCATCGTTTACCTCAATTATGGGCGGGGTGAGCGTTCATGGAGCCACAAGATCAAAGAACTACAACAGCGTGCTGAGGAACAGGCTCGGAATGAGGAAAATGAATCGCTATGATTCGGATATCAAATCATGACTGAACAAACATATTGTAGCCTTCACCCTTTTGAAAATCGGCTGCCGGCCGTTTTCTACTATGGAAATATGCAGGTCACAAGAAAAACGATTGTACGGGACTCTACGCATGGGAAAAGAATGGTTTCCGTTTTCGAATCCTATTTGAAGGCGGGGATATTACCTCAGGGTACCTATTTATTGGGAGATTACGTTGAACATGTGCTGAGGAAAAGTAATGATGACACAGGAGCCAGTGCCGGGCGATATCTGGGGCTGGTTTTGCCTACCGGTAACTATCAGTATGTACGGATTGAGGGGGAAAGCATAGGCGTAGAAAAACGCAAACTGGACCCTCCGGACGAGATCAATATCCTAACCGATACCTGTTTGTTCTGCGCTGCAAATGCCACAGCAACTCTGGATAGCGGAGAAGAGCTTTCCATAGTGGCTCCCACAACAAAAATAGATGGCCACATCGAAAAATTGTGTATCTCAGACAAGCTATGTCCTTATGAGATGGATGCAGTTGCAAGGCTCACTGACCTGATCGTGGCTATGAAAGAGGGAAATAGAGCTTTCAAAAAGGTAATTATGGCGATGCCGACGGTTGAATACTACTTCTATCTGATGGAGGCTTACAACAACGGTTTTGTTGAAAAGGAGATGATGCGGGAGTGGATTGGTCAGGTAAACAGGCACGCGGAGAAAATCATTGCGGCTATCAGGAAAAGGATCGGGTTGCCGGTAGAGATTTGTCAGCCTCTTGGTAGCGTGGAGCCCTATATAAAAGATCGTGTTGACCGAGGCAAGCCTGCCGATTTTGAGGAAGTGAAACGGATTCTATCGGCGGTAACCAGGCTTTGGCAGGAGGTACTTCCCATCACCAATCCGAAAGATTGGAAAGATTTGAACTATACGAACTACGCTATTGCTGTTTTGGAATCCTCAATGATTGATGGTAATAATAACCGTTTGGTGATCGATATAGAAAATCCTTCTGAACAAAGGATACTGAGAAATGCTGCCAAAATAGCCCGGGAACTGGGCAAGCGTGGTTCCGAAGATAGCTTTAGAGTGATTGGTATCTATCCTCACGAAAAGGTGTTCATTCCTCAGGGTGGTCAGTGCTCCGAGGCATTTCCGCGCCTGTATTACCTTGAGCAACCGCAGGTTGATGGAGAATGTCTATACCGGGCCATAATCGAGGAAAACAAACGGAAGGTGGCAGTCAAACCTTACACATAATGATTTGAGGAGGTGGGAATATGGCGTCCTCGGAAATTATGGAAGCTTTACAGAAGTGTGAAATATTCAGCAACATAAATGAAGAAGATATACAGCAGATAGCACAACTGTGTAGTATCGAGTCGTATGAAGCTGGCGATACTGTATTTGCTCAAGGCGAATATGGAACCAAGATATACTTGATTGCAGAGGGTCAAGTTGCTTTGGTTCGATCAGTCTCACTTGGCGGACGTCAGGGTACGATGACTGTGGATATTCTGGGAAAGGGCAGAGGCCTGGGATGGTCATCTTTTTTATGCGATCCCTGTAGCGTATCTGCGTCAGCCGTATGTCAAAAACCGAGCCAACTTGTTTCTCTTTCAGGCGCTGATCTGCGGGCGATGCTGGAAGGTAATACGGATTTGGGATTCAAAGTTATGGATAGGCTGGCCCAGATCGTTGGCAACCGGCTTCGGGCAGCGTATGGCGCCATGGATACGTTTCGATAGAGAAATACTGACGAGGTTTGATAGGCGTTATTCTCATAAGAAAGGTTTGTTATCTATGTCAGATTTAATCCGTATTTTGTCAATTGATGGTGGCGGGATCAGAGGGATAATACCGGGGCAGGTATTGGTTTCACTGGAGCAAAAACTTCAGGTTTATACAGGGAATCAGAATGCCCGAATTGCTGATTGCTTCGATTTAATCGCAGGGACCAGTACCGGTGGAATATTGTCCTGTATTTATCTCTGTCCTGATTTGGATGGCGCACCGGAAAGGCCAAGGTTTTCGGCTGAAGAAGCGGTAGCATTGTATCTTCAAAAGGGTAGCGACATATTTGATGTTTCTGCGTGGCAAAGAATGAAGACGCTTAGTGGTATGCGAGACGAAAAATACGAGGCAAAAGAACTGGAGAAAGCCCTCAATAGTTACCTTGGTGATCTTAGACTCAGCCAACTGCTGAAACCATGTCTCATAACCTCTTACGATATCGAAAACCGGCGAACTAAGTTCTTCACGCAACACGATGCCAGAGCAAAGGAAATGCATGATTTCTTGGTTCGGGATGTAGCTAGAGCCACATCAGCAGCGCCAACCTATTTTGAAACGGAGATGGTTGAATCGATGACTGGTGTACCCTATCCATTGATTGACGGCGGGGTGTTTGCAAATAATCCCACACTGTGTGCATACGCGGAAGCCAGAAAGAAGTTCCAGAGTAAACCCACGGCCAGGGATATGGCCATTCTCTCGATTGGCACTGGTTATGTCAAGAAGAGTTATAGCTACAAAGAGGCCAAGGATTGGGGCGCACTTGGCTGGATAAAACCGCTCATCGATATCATGATGTCGGGCGTCTCAGAAACGGTGGACTATCAGCTGGCACAGATTTATGATGCGGTCGGACATCCCGAACAATATCTCAGAATTAATGGCGAACTCAGTTATGCCGAACCAGATATGGATGATGCCTCAAAAGAAAACCTCATTGCCCTTAAGCAGGATGGAACACGCATCGCCGAGGAATTCGATGGGCAATTGGATGATTTTTTAAAACTAGTCGTCTCTTGAGTGAACCGCAGTAGATGACGGATTTTGACCATACAAGCCCAAGAGTTCGAGAAAGCCTGTTAGCTCAGATATGGAAAGGCCAATGGCTTCAGAAGGGGCCGTTTCCAGCGAGTGATAGCAGGATGGTGAGGGTGCGCTCGATAGGTATCGAAAACAAGGATAGTGGCCCTGATTTCCTCGGAGCAATGATCGTTCTCGACGATGAAATTGTCACTGGCGATGTAGAGCTGCACGTGAAATCGAGCGATTGGCGTTCCCACGGCCATCATCTTGATCCCCATTTTAACAGCGTCGTTTTACAAGTTGTTTTGTGGGATGACGCTAAATCACCGGCTCAACTGCAAAACAGCAACACTATTCCAACTTTGCCCTTGTATGGTTATCTCAACGGATCGATGGACGATCTTACTGTTCGGGCAGAAGAGGATCAATTGCCAGCTTTGCCTTGCCGTGACGCCGGAGAACTTCTAGGCAACGAGATGCTCGGAGAGATATTCGATCAATACGGTGCGGAGCGATTCTATGTAAAATCGGCATTTTTTGAAGTCGAGTTGATCTTGGAAGAGCCGGAGGAAGTTCTATATCAAGGGATCATGGGGGCTTTGGGCTATACCAAAAATAAGAAGGCTTTTCAGAAGCTGGCACGGCTTTTACCATTTGGAGTATTAAAAAGTATCTCTCAAGATCAAGTGCCTGAAAATAGAATTCTTACTCTCCAAGCTTTGCTCTTGGGTGGAGCGGGTCTGCTGCCTTCACAGTGCGGCTCAAAAACGAAGATGGGTAAACCCATGAACGTATTTGAACTGGAAAGGGTGTGGAAGTTTTTGGAGATAAACACTGCCATGGAGTATTTTGACTGGCACTTTTTCCGTATGCATCCCAAGAATTTCCCTACATCACGTCTTCTTGCAGCAGGGTGCCTGTTCGATCGTTTTTTGAATCGAGGTTTGTTAAATGGATTTCTCGATCTTGTTGGGAGTGACAATCCAAAGAATAGAGTAACCGCGATCGAGAATAGTTTAACGGTGCCGGACCTTATGGGACAAGCACGAGCACGTGAAATCACCGTGAATGTTGTTTTGCCCTTCTTTTATAGCCGGGCCCAGATGAACCTTCAGGACGAGTTAAAAACACACGTTTACCAACTGTATAATACTTATCCCAAATCTGGGGAGAACCAGATCACACGATACCTCAATGAACTCTTATGGGGAAATAGAACACCCCGGAAAGCCAAATCTGCAAAACGGCAGCAAGGAATGATTCATCTCTACAAGACTTTTTGCCAAGAGAATCGATGTCAGGTTTGCCCGATTAATGGTGGTGAATGAACCGTTGGATCACGTGATTGAAGCACAGCGGGGCTACACCTGAGCAATATCATCAGCTATCAAGGCACTCCACAGGCGATCCTTAGTTTCGGCATGTTCCGGGCTATCCAAAAGAGCACACTGGTCAATATTTCTAGTACCAGCCAACAGCGCACACGTAAAGGCATAACAAGTTGTCTCTCCACATTGCTTGCAGTTGGTTTTGGGTAAAAGCCCATAGATGTCTACCGGACTGAGCAATCGTTGTGTTTCATAAGAAGGTACAATTTCATTTCGTCGTTCCCACGTCGAGTTTACGATCTCCCGTACCCAGTTCAGGATACGCTTGGCGTCTTCTTCATCATCGATTTTAGCCATAGTGACCATTTCTGAATAAATGGTAATAAGACGATGTTGTTTTTTAATAACCAAAACTTTAGCGTTATGGTTGTAGGTGATATTGCTCACGGTGGCATTTAAATACGGAAAAACCTCATCGATGGGATCAGATAGCGATGCTATCACTCTCATTTTAGTAGCATCAGCAATGCATTCCATGATTTGAGTGATGTCACAATTATTCAATAACGTCATGCTTCAGGTACCATTCTCATCCCCTGGTACTTGTTCCCTTTGCATCCGTATCGAATCTGAGACCGCATGATTTGATTGTAGACCGAATATTTGAGGAAATCGAAAGCCTGATCTTTGTTCTCATCAAGGATAATTTGTTGTAATTCGATGACGTCTTTCTCTTCGAGCGAGACAACCGATTTTTTTATCTGAATCATTGCTACTCCACCTCTTTATAATTATCCGATCAAAACAATGCCAGCCAGCATTCCCATCGGAACATCGGCAGGATCAGTCTCTGATGTGATGATGTCAACATGCCAATCGACGATTTTGCAAAGTTCCAGGAAATTGATCCCTAACCCGGAAATAGAGGGCCGAACAACTTCTGGGAAAAGGCAATCACCATCACTATGCAGAACAACACATTGTGGTTGATCGTAACAGAAGATCATTTTGCACGAACCCGCAGCCATCCCTTTAGAATTGGGATACCCATTTTCCTTTGCCAGTTTCTCAATCCCTGACGACATCTCATGTATGAGTCTGGCTATATCGTGCCTGCCATCACCCATCAGCATCGCAGTAGGAGCATCGATCTTGAAAGCTACGGCTTGCTCATATC
>JABHWQ010000210.1 GCA_018657655.1 Chloroflexota bacterium
CGCTGCCAACCTGTCGTGATTGTACTACCCTTACCCCTCTACTCAAGAAAGTTGGGGCGGTGTTTGCCTGCCCACACGGTTCCAGCATCTTGATCAACTTGAAGGTTTCGTCACTCATTGAAGAAATCGGTATCTCCGCACCAATATTGATGTTCGGCTGAAGATCCATTCCCGTTAATTCACGCTTGGCGATCGCCAGTAACCTCTGATGCAACGTATCAATATTCTCACGAGGAGTCATGAAGCCAGCCGCTCGCGCATGCCCACCATATTGAGTAAGAAGCTCGGAACATTCGGTGAGTGCTTTTACCAGGTTGAATTCAGCTATGCTGCGAGCGCTGCCATTACCTTCTTTCTCCCCCATTTCAACTATGATCGCCGGGCGGTAATACTTGTCAGTCAATTTACCTGCAACCACTCCATTTACTCCGGCATGGAACCCTTCATCAGCCACCATCATCAGCGGAATATCCGGATCAATCGGGGAGAGCTTGTCTTCTGCCATCATCATGAATTGGCTGGTCAATCTCTGGCGCTCCGCATTTCTCATTTCCAAGCGGTTGGCTAAATCCCTTGCTTCCTTTGGTGAATCAGTCATCAAAAGGTCATAACTAATGGATGCATGATCCAACCGTCCAGCAGCGTTGAGCCGAGGCGCTAGCGCGAACGATATCGTATCCGCATCAATTTGACCTGTTGCCCGTCCGGAACAATCGAGCATTGCTGTTATTCCCGGACGATTGGTTTCGTTGAGGATTTGAAGTCCCCTATTGACCAGATACCGATTCTCTCCCACAAGAGGCACCATATCGGCAACTGTGCCAAGTGCCACCAAATCAAGAAACGTATCTGCCTGATCACCTATACCGTGCTCCTGAAACAGAGCTTGCAGAAGTTTGAAGGCAACACCTACACCAGCCAGCTCTCGAAATGGATACGGCGAGTTGTCAATCTTGGGATCGATGACAACCAGGGCTTCCGGAACTTCGCCGACAACTTCATGGTGATCGTTGATGATGAGGTCCATCCCCATTCCTTTGACCTGTTTCGCCTCACTATTGGCAGTGATCCCACAATCGACAGTTATCACCAGGGTCACACCCTGCGCCTTCAGTTTATGCAGCGCCGGCATATTGAGCCCATGACCCTCATCAACTCGGTGCGGGATGTAAGGAATAGCCTTACCGCCAATTTGTTTTATTCCCTGAACCAGAACTGCCGATGACGTCACGCCATCAGCATCGAAATCGCCAAAAACAGCGATAGTCTCACCATCTTGAACGGCGTGCTTGATTCTAGCTACAGCTTCCCTGATCCCAGGCAGGATAAAAGGATCGTTCTCCAGCCGTTTATCGGCAGCAAGAAACACCTCGCTATCAGCTGGATCAGTAATACCTCTGTTGTAGAGTAACTGAGCTAATAGTGGAGGAACACTGGGGGAATATCGCGATAGATGCTCTGTCGGAACAGAGGGGAGCATCTTCCATTTCATTAGCGTCACCAAGGTAACTCTACCGCATTGGGGCTAATGCGTCAACTAACAAAAAAGGGGTATCTGTATTTGACAGATACCCCTTTGTCTACCCAATTACCTATAAGTTACACTTCGCGGAACTCACCTTCAACCGTACCATCATCGGCCTCACCTGCCTCGCCCGCCTCGGCACCCGTAGCTTCTTCCTCACCAGGAACAGGTCCTGCTTGTTCATATACAGCAGTGCCCAGCTTTTGCATTGATTCGGATAGGGCCTGTGAAGCATTGTTAATGGCCTCTGTATCAGTGCCGGCCAATGCGGTTCGTGCCGCTTCTATTTTGCTTTCAACTTCCGTTTTCAGTTCATCAGAGATTTTATCGCTATTTTCCCGAAGCGTTTTCTCGGCAGTATAAGCCATGTTGTCTGCCATATTCCGCAGCTCAACCTCTTCTTTGCGTTTGGCATCATCCGTCGCATGCTGCTCCGCTTCTCTCTGCATTTTTTCGATTTCTTCTTTTGAAAGTCCACTTGATGCAGTGATAGTAATTTTCTGTTCCTTACCAGTACCCTTATCATGAGCCTTAACACTCAAAATGCCATTGGCATCGATATCAAAACTCACCTCAATTTGCGGCACCCCACGAGGCGCGGGCAGAATCCCATCGAGCATAAAACGTCCCAAAGTTCGATTATCGGCAGCCATCGGGCGCTCACCCTGCAGTACATGTATTTCCACGCTCGGTTGATTATCTGCAGCAGTGGAGAATATCTGGCTTTTACTGGTAGGAATAGTTGTATTCCTATCGATAAGCGGGGTAGAAACTCCGCCAAGGGTTTCAATTCCTAAAGTCAGTGGAGTCACATCGAGCAACAGCACATCGTTTACGTCCCCTCTTAGTACCCCAGCCTGAATAGCTGCGCCAATCGCTACCACTTCATCAGGATTCACTCCTTTGTGAGGCTCTTTCCCAAAAAACTCTTTGACCTTCTGTTGAACAAGTGGCATTCTAGTCTGACCACCAACCAGGATCACCTCATCAATTTGTCCCGATTGAATACCAGCGTCCTTCAATGCCTGGCGGCACGGTTCCAGCGATCTATCCACCAAATCCCCAACCAGTTGCTCCAGTTTAGCTCTGGTCAGTGTGATATTGAGATGTTTAGGGCCGGACGCATCAGCCGTGATGAAGGGAAGATTAACCTCTGACTGGGGAACAGTTGAAAGTTCACATTTAGCTTTCTCTCCAGCCTCTTTCAATCGCTGCAACGCCATTTTATCCTGTTTCAGATCGATACCCTGATCCTTCTTGAACTCATCGCAGAGCCACTCAATTACTTTCTGATCCAGGTCATCGCCACCAAGATGGGTATCACCGTTGGTCGATTTAACCTGGAATGTGCCTTCGCCCAATTCAAGAATTGAGATATCGAACGTACCTCCACCGAGGTCATAAACGGCAATAGTTTCATCTTTCTTCTTGTCCAAACCATATGCCATGGAAGCCGCTGTAGGCTCATTGACTATGCGTAAAACTTCCAGCCCTGCAATGGTACCGGCATCTTTGGTCGCCTGACGCTGGCTGTCATTGAAATAGGCCGGAACCGTGATCACAGCCTCGGTCACCGGCTCTCCCAAGTACGCCTCAGCATCAGCCTTGAGTTTTTGCAGGATCATGGCAGAAACCTCGGGTGCGCTATAATCGTTATCACCCATTCGCACCCCGGCATCACCGTTGGACTTTTCAATGATCTCGTAAGGCAAAATACCTTTATCATAACCAACAGAAGATTCTTTGAACTTCCGCCCCATAAGCCGCTTTATACTAAAGATTGTATTTTCCGGATTTGTAACAGCCTGCCGTTTTGCAACCTGCCCCGCCAAACGCTCGCCATTCTTGTTAACAGCCACTACAGAAGGCGTTGTACGTGTTCCCTCAGCGTTGGGAATCACTATCGGATCACCACCCTCCATCACACCTACGCAACAATTGGTTGTCCCCAGGTCAATACCGATCACTTTACCCATGGATATTCCTCCGTTTCATCTATTGCTTTTGAACAGTCTCTGGTTCAGATTCTTCTTTGCCTTTACCCACTTTAACCATAGTAGGACGAAGCAAACGATCCTGAATCACATATCCCTTTTGCAGTTCTTCTATTACCTTACCCTCTTCACCTTCTTCATAAAGTACAGCCTGATGGAAATTAGGATCGAAGTCCTGTCCCTGTGCCTCTATTTTGGTGAGTCCCTGGCCCTCAACGGTTGCCAACAACTTCCGATAGATCAAATCGATTCCATCAACCCAGGGTAACCCCACCAAGTTTTGGTCGATATTATCCAGTGCTCTTTCCATGTCATCAAGCACAGGAAGCAGACTCGTCATTAGTATGGCGTTTGCATACTTGATACTTTCAGCTTTTTCCAGTTCTGAACGTTTTTTAAAATTAGCAAAATCAGCTTGTGACCTTTGCCAGTTCGCCAGATACTGCTCTGCCAGTTCCTCATCAGTTACAACCGGCTGTTCTTCTTCAGTTTCTAACTCTATAGCAGTATCTTCTTTTGTTACTTTTTCCTCAACCTTCTTTTTTTTATCGGTCACAAATCACCTCAATGCCAGCCAATATCTCTAGCGTTCATCGCCATACAAACCATATAATAAATCACTCATAGTATCGGAAAGGAATCTGACCGCAGAGAAGGTCCTGGAATAAGGCATCCTGGTCGGACCCACTATTCCCACGATACCGCTCGTTTGTTCAGGCAAACCATAACGACTTAGAACAACGGAGAAATCGTGCATAGACGACTGTGGATTCTCGCTGCCGATAATTACTCGCAGCCTTTCATCCTCGGGAGCCTGTGATAGGATGGACCTCAAAAGACTTCTTTCCTCGATCAATTCCATAAGACCCTGCGCCATGCCGCCTTTAGCGAATTCAGGTTGACTCAGAATCTGAGACAAGCCATCCAAATACGGTTCCTCGGTTGTCTGCGTTGTCTCCTCATCTATTATCTCAACCAATATAGCCAACGCTTTTTCCTCTAACTGCGTAAGCTCATCATTGCGTGACTTCATTTCAGAACCCGACATCCCTCCATAATAATCCGTCAGCTTATTTGCAATATTATTGAGATCCTCTTGAGTCACTTCGCCATCGAAGGGACAGGCTTGTTGACGATAACTTCCATTTTGAAAAACCACAGTCATTAGAGCTGTCGTCTCTCTCAGCAACAGCAGACTGGTCAATTTCATCTTCGGTTCAACCAACTGAGGAGAGGTGACAATCGCCACGTTGTTCAACATTCTGGCCAGTATGGTAGCGGAAAGATGCACCCACTCATCGATCCCTCTGTGTACCTGGTGAAATTGATGCCTAATTGTCCTTTGTTCATCCTGAGTAAGTGCCCGCTCTTCAAGCAGAGCCTCAACGTAGTAGCGATACCCCATAGCCGATGGCACTCTTCCCGCCGACGTATGAGGCTGCATGATATAGCCTTCTTCTTCAAGACTAGCCATTTCATTACGGATAGTCGCCGGACTCACCCCGAGCCCATACGTATTTGCAACCGCTCCTGAAGATACAGGCGTGGCCGTTGAAATGTATTCCTGAATTATACTGCGGAGTATCCTACTCCTTCTTTCAGTCAACATCTTCCGCAACCCATTAGCACTCTCTGCCCTAGAGTGCTAATCATACCTAAAAGGTACCATTTTGTGATGGGTTTTGTCAATAGTTAATTGTCAACCTATATCGCGTCACAGGTTGACAATCCGCCTGAGCGCTACTATAGTTTTACCGGATGAAAGATACTATTTTGGAAAGACTACGTCAGAGTAACTATGTTTCTGGTGAAGATCTGGGTAAAAACCTGGGTATCACTCGTTCCGCAATCTGGAAATACATCAAGGAACTTCGGCAGGAAGGCTACGATATTCATTCTTCCCCTAACAAAGGCTACTCGTTTGTGAGCGCTCCGGATATTCTATCTCCCGTAGAAATTAAATCGGGACTCCCCACACGCACTCTTGGGCAGGTCATTACGTACCGCAAGGAAGTGACTTCCACACAAGAGTTGGCCAAGGCATTGGCAGCACAAGGAGCAGCAGAGGGCACTCTAGTCATAACCGAAATGCAGACTGAAGGCAGGGGAAGAATCGGGAGGATATGGACATCATTGCCAGGCGGTATATATTTGTCCATCATCCTTAGACCTGAAATAAAACCCACTGAAGCCCCGAAATTACCTCTGGTTGCAGGGGTGGCGGTGGCTCACGCGATAGAACTCGTCACCGGCTTGCAACCCAAGCTAAAGTGGCCGAACGATATCATCATCGCTGAAAAGAAGGTGGGTGGAATTCTCACCGAGATGAGCGCCGAAATTGATCGACTCGATTATGTAATTATCGGCATCGGCATTAATGTGAACATGCCAAGATCGTTTTTCCCCCAGGAAATCGAAACCATCGCTACCTCGTTAATAGAGGAACGGGGGAATCACATCCCACGCGCAAAACTTGTCCAAAGTATTCTTGTTGAACTCGAATCGCTTTATGAAGAATTCCGCACGTCCGGTTTCGAACCCATACGCCAAAAGTGGAAAGCTCTAAGCAACACTATCGGGGCACAAGTAACCATCAGCTCAGCCACAGAACAAGTGGCAGGGCTAGCCAAGGACATCGATTCGGACGGAGCACTGATACTTGAAAAAGATGACGGCAGTTTGGAACGGATCATTGCCGGGGATGTTTCCTTGAGAAAATCATAAACACGGGCAAACATGGCAACATTCATGAATAAACAACGATATTTGCAGGAATTTGACAGGGAGCATATCTGGCACCCTTATACCTCAATGATTGATCCGTTGCCCACATATCCGGTATTTTCCGCACGTGGCGTAAGATTGACACTTGCAGACGGACGTGAGCTTATCGACGGCATGTCGTCGTGGTGGGCTGCCATTCATGGGTACAATCACCCTGTTTTGAATGATGCTGCACACAAACAACTGGATGCGATGTCTCACGTGATGTTCGGCGGATTGACCCACCAACCTGCAGTTGATCTCGCCTCTCTGCTGGTTGACCTCACACCTGAGCCTCTGCAAAAGGTATTTTTGAGTGACTCCGGTTCGGTAAGTGTTGAAGTGGGCATCAAGATGGCCCTGCAATATTGGTACACCCTCGGTTATCCAGAAAAGCACGAACTCCTGACCATACGCTCCGGGTATCATGGTGATACCTTCGGCGCAATGGCGGTGTGTGATCCCGAAACGGGCATGCATCACATGTTCAGCCGAATACTACCACAACATCACTTTGCCCAAGCGCCACAATGCAAATACGACGATCCTTGGAACGAAGATTACATCAGGGATTTCAAAGACATCATCGAAACACATCATAGAACACTGGCAGCAGTTATTCTGGAACCCATAGTGCAGGGCGCCGGCGGAATGCGATTCTATTCTCCCACATATTTAAAACGTGTAAGAGAACTTTGCGATGAATTCAATGTACTCCTCATTCTGGATGAAATAGCCACCGGTTTCGGACGCACCGGCTCTATGTTTGCTTGCGAGCATGCTGACATCGTTCCCGACATAATGTGCGTGGGTAAAGCTCTCACCGGCGGGTATTTGAGTTTGGCAGCTACCCTGACAACCCAAAAGGTAAGCGATGGGATTTCCGATGGAGGTACGGGAGCACTGATGCACGGGCCAACGTTTATGGGAAATCCACTCGCCTGCTCGATTGCGGTAGCCAGCATCAAGCTGTTGCTATCAAGCCCATGGAAAGAACTGATAAAGAATATCGAAAAACAACTCATAGAAGAGCTAACGCCTTGCTCCCAATTACCTCAAGTAGCTGACGTCAGAGTACTTGGAGGGATCGGAGTGGTGGAGCTGACCAACCCGGTTGACATGGCTTCTATCCAGAAAAGATTCGTTGACAAAGGCGTGTGGATCAGGCCCTTCGGGAAACTCGTTTACACCATGCCTCCCTATATAATCAGCGAACAGGATTTGACCGCAATCACTACGGCCATCGCTGAGGTCATTGCAGAGGAAGGTTTGGTCGAATGAAAACCACGATTGGCAAATACGCTTTCATAGAAGAAGAACTGGCCAGCCGCGTACCCAGGCATCATCTGCGTACCCTCCGAACCATCAGCCCCTTGTCAGACGCGGAAGTGAGCGTTGACGGGAAGACCATGCTCAACTTCTCCTCAAATGACTATCTGGGTCTATCCAAACACCCG
>JABHWQ010000478.1 GCA_018657655.1 Chloroflexota bacterium
TCAGATGAAGATCTCCGCGAAATATTTCTTGACTCGCTCGATACCAGGGGCACATCAGAAAAGGAATTCCGGGAGCAGATAGCCGCAGCCCTCCTCAGAGTAAAACTTCAGGAACACATCGGTGATACTGAAGTCCCCGCAGAAATGCCACAAGTACATATCCGTGGATTACTGATAGATGCCGGGACTGAAGCAGCAACAGCAGCCCCTGATACAACAGGCACCCCATCTGCAACAGTGACACCGGATGAAATCACAAGTCCTGTCACCAGCGGAACATCAGCTGCAAACAATGAAATAATCAAAGCAAACGCAGAAGAGATATACAACACCATCAAAGAGCGGTTGGACGATGGAGAGGAATTCGCCATTCTGGTCGAAGAATTCTCTATCACTAGTTACGATCCTGAACTGGAAGTGGGCGATCTCGGTTGGATGCCTGAGGAAATCGCGATTCTATATGGCGGGGAAGAATTTGCATCAGAAGCATTTGGTCTTGAACTGGATACTCTGAGTTCACCAATCCCTACCATCGCTAATACTCAATTCTGGATCATAGAGGTTATCGAAAAAGAGGAATCCAAGGTACTCGAAGAATCAACCGAAACTTATTTGAGATCCAAGGCATTCGATGACTGGTTCACGGAAAAAAGCAACGATTTCACCATTAAAGATGATTACCTTGATGCAGAAGACATAGCATGGGCTATTGAAAAAGCGCTATGACAAATCCCTTGAGGTAGGGAGTGATAGAGGTGAAAGATAAAATCAATATTGGCTTAATCGGGCTGGGAACCATTGGTGGCGGGGTAGCCAAAATCCTCCATGACAAAGCTGACAGTATAACCAAACAGGTAGGCATTCCTCTAGTACTCCGCAGGGTTGCGGACTTGGATGACACCAGAAAAGACTCGCTCCCGGACCCCGGCGTTTTCACCACAGATGCACGCAGTATACTCGAAGACCCTGAAATCGATATTGTGATCGAGCTTATCGGGGGCGAAAAACCGGCCAAAGATTTCATCGAAGAAGCTATCCGTCAGAATAAGCATGTAGTCACCGCCAACAAAGAAATATTAGCCAAGTACGGCCCTGAACTCCTGGCAATGTCTGATGAACGGCAAGTCGGGCTGTTCTACGAAGCTAGCGTCGGCGGTGGCATACCATTAATCGCTCCCCTCAAACGAAATCTTCAGGTCAACAATATCACTTCGATCCACACTATCATCAACGGTACCACCAATTACATCCTGACCAGAATGGAAAAAGCGGGGCTAGAGTTTTCCGCCGCTCTCAAAGAAGCTCAGGACCTGGGATATGCCGAAGCCAATCCTACCAGCGATATCGAAGGATTCGACGCTGCATACAAAATAGCAATTTTGGCAACGATAGCCTTCCATACTGATGTTCGTCCTGACGACGTCTACCACGAAGGTATATCTCGAATGGCATCACAAGACTTTCGTTATGCCGGAGAACTTGGTTACGCCATAAAGCTTCTGGCTATCGCAAAAAAAGAAGGTGATTCTATTCAAGTTCGGGTTCACCCGGTATTCATCCCCGATGA
Organism: Chloroflexota bacterium; assembly: GCA_018657655.1. Lineage (GTDB taxonomy): Bacteria > Chloroflexota > Dehalococcoidia > SZUA-161 > SpSt-899 > JABMQN01. Next base: position 1,568 of record JABHWQ010000478.1, read on the forward strand.
TATGCTACTGGCTAAAGTAGACGGCGTATTCAACGCTGTGCAAATCGAAGGCGATCTTACCGGCAGGGTAATCCTCTATGGCCGTGGAGCCGGATCGGAACCCACCGCCAATGTAGTCGTCGCAGATGCCATTCACATCGCGCGGAGCATCAATCTTGGGACAGAATTACAGCCTGAGTTACCTCTTGATGCACCTAAACTGATTAAACCTATTTCAGAGATCGAAACCCGTTATTATATTCGAATGACAATCGCCGATCAACCCGGTGTGCTTGCGCAGATCACCAGAGTGTTTGGAGACAATCTCATCAGCATCTCATCGGCAATTCAAAAAGAAGTAGATAGTACAGTGCAAAGCACCGAGATAGTGATAATGACTCATACTGCTAAAGAGCAAGCCATGCAACAAGCTATCGATCAGATGAAAAAACTCGAGGTGGTCAAGGAAATCAACAATCTCATTCGAGTTGAGGATTAATTAAATGGTCTGTTTAATTGAGAAATACAGAGACTTTCTTCCCGTAACCAACTCTACTCCCATAATAACTGCCGGGGAAGGGAATACCCCTCTGGTACGCTCCCGAAAACTGGAGAAAGAACTTGGTTGTGATGAGTTATATTTCAAGTTAGAGGGATGCAATCCCACCGGTTCTTTCAAAGACCGGGGAATGGTGATGGCTGTGGCCAAGGCAGCGGAGGAAGGCAGCAAAGCTATTGCCTGCGCTTCCACCGGTAATACCAGTGCAGCAGCAGCGGCCTACGGAGCGCGCTTTGGGCTCAAGGTTTTTGTTCTGGTTCCAAAGGGAAATATTGCCTTGGGAAAACTGGCTCAGGCGATGATTTTTGGAGCACAGGTCATCAGTATCGATGGGAACTTCGATGAAGCTCTGACAATGGTCCGGACACTGACTGAGAAGCATCCCATTACTCTAGTAAACTCGCTCAATCCATATAGGATCGAAGGCCAAAAGACATCTTCGTTTGAAATAGTCGATGAACTGGGATCGGCTCCCGATTATCTTTTCATTCCACTGGGTAACGCGGGTAACATTACAGCATACTGGAAAGGATTCACAGAGTATCACAAAGCAGGCAAATCACCCAATGTACCCAAGATGATGGCCTTTGAAGCGGAGGGAGCAGCCGCCATTGTGTTCGATAGAGTGATCGAAAAACCGGAAACGGTAGCCACCGCAATCCGAATTGGTAATCCGGCAAGCTGGAAGAGCGCTGTTGCCGCACGCGATGAATCCGGAGGAGTTATCGGCTACGTCACCGATCCTCAGATTCTGAGTGCTTATAGCAGACTCGCCGCCGAAGAGGGAGTCTTTGGGGAACCGGCCTCTGCCGCTTCGGTAGCCGGACTCATCAAGTCAGTCGAAAACGGCTTGGATCTAAAGGGAAAACGGATTGTTTGCATAATAACGGGGAACGGGTTGAAAGACCCTGACAACGCTTTGAAACAGTCAGACCCGCTCACTGAAGTCCCAGCCGACCTTGACGCCGTCGAGCGTATCATGACATCCAAATAGTCTCTCGGCCATTATAAATCGAGGTCCAATTTGATAGATCAGGAAAAAATCAAAACCGCTGTTATTTCGATAATCGAAGCCATAGGCGACGATCCCTTCAGGGAAGGTCTGGTTGATACGCCCCGGCGTATCGCCGAGATGTACGCCGATATTTTCGGAGGAATTCACGAGGACCCGGAAGAGCATCTCAAAATCGGCTTTGAAGAAGGTCACCAGGAGATGGTTATTGCCAAAGATATCCCCTTCTACGCCATGTGCGAACATCATTTTCTTCCCTTCCATGGTACGGCCCACATAGGTTATATACCTAACGGACGGGTGGTTGGTGTAAGCAAATTGTCCAGGATAGTAGAAGTATTCGCTCGACGACCTCAACTTCAGGAGCGCCTCACCACTCAAGTTGCCGATACAATGGTCAAAGTCCTGCAACCAAAAGGGGTAGCGGTTATCGTAGAAGCAGAGCATCTCTGTATGACCATGCGAGGTATAAGAAAACCCGGCAGCAAGATGGTTACCTCTGCTATGAGAGGACTTCTCAGAGAACGTGCTGCTACACGCGCTGAGTTCCTTACTTTAATAGATCATAGGTAGTGCGAGGAGCGATTTCGTATTTTGTTCAGATCCCCCACTTTCACGTTGGATACCGTTGTTCAATTATGAAAAGCTCAGGGAGAAACTGATAGATGCCAGTAAAGGAATTCGAGTGTCACGGATGCAATAGTACGTTTGTTATGAGGGAAGAAGAGATGCCTTCCAATGAAAGCCCTATCGTTTGCCCACGGTGCAAAAGTTCAGATATCGAACGTTATTACTTCCCTGACGGCGCTTGCCGACTGTACAACCTGGTGAAACCCAACCCTCAAGATTAGTTTCCGGATGGAATAAGAGCTATGCCAAAACCCAAGGCTTACGTAGACTATAACAAGTGCAATCCTGAACTATGCAAGGACGGAGTTTGCCTGGCAGCCCAGGAATGCGAACTCAAGATACTTCATCAGGATGCCCCTTACGAGCCCCCTGAAACAACCTCGGCGCCGTGCAAGGGCTGCTTCAAATGCCTTCGCGTTTGCCCCGCCAAAGCTATTGTAAAAATGTAGTTAGACTTACCCTAGGAATTGGCAAACGCCATACCAACAATACCCGCCAGGCCCAATATTTTGTATCCGATACAGGTCTACGATTCTGGAATTATTTGGCTGCTTTTTGGAAAGGGCTAAACCTGATTTCAGGCCCGATATTCTGGAAACAGTCTTTGTATTTACAAGTAATTGGAAAGCTACCTCTGATGAGCCTGCTGCAAAGCCTACTATTTTGTACAAGTGTGCTGTCTGCCGGGTTGAAAGGGTTTTTTGAATAGACCATGTCATTCCGGCCTACGAGCCGGAATCTACCTTCCCTAGCCACCTAGATTGACTTCCCTCGCCTCCCAGTGTCATAATCTCCCCATGAACCGCTGCCTCCAGACGGCTTTTACAGCTATAACAGTGATAGCATCGATCAGTACAGCCCTCCTCACCGGCTGCAATTCAAATAATGATTCTACACCACCGCCGATAACACCAACTCCGACAGAGACTATAATACCAACACCAAGTGTAACGCCTGGCACACCAACTCCAATAGTTATACCGGGAACACCTACTCCTACAGTTACGCCAACTCCTAGTCCAACATATACGCCTACTCCTAGTCCAACAGAAACACCAATACCTTTTGATTTGCAGTTTATCGCTTCAATGGATGAACCAACTGCCAGATTAGTCATGAGTAAGGGTTGGTATAATGATGGCAAATCTGATAAAGAAGAACGTTTTGTTAATTGCCTTGGTGATGCGGTTAATCTAACAGGTTCAGCACCAGATATAAACGAAGCTAAAAACTATGTTAGAGCACTAGTTAATAATTTTCCTGCTAGCTGTGTCTTTGAGGATATTCAAATGAATAATCATTCTGTATCTCTTTTCACATTATCTAATAATCCAGAAAAGCTTTCCAAAGCAACAGACATAATACAAACAGGTCTGCCAATAGAGGAGGATTTTATTGGCTTTGATTTCCCTAGCAACAGATTAGACATACTTCTTGGGCCATATGGTGTTTCTGGTGCAGTAATGTATGGAACTCGGGTAACGTTGGATGAGAATACAGAAAGCCCTGGAAGTTTTTATAATGAGATTTCACATCGTTTTAACATCTTTGGTCCTGTATGGATAGGTGAAGGCATCACCAGGTTTATGCAATGGTATGTTACAGAGGAAGTGAAGGATGAGCCCTGGTTTAATGATTCAAAGCTAAGGTCTTCTGTAAGGCGTGCTTATGAAAATGGAGAACATATTTTTGATGTTGGTTATGAAAAAGCAGTTTCTACTGCAGAGAGGAATGGATTTCTTGATGTTCCTCTGGTTGAGTGCAATGAAAAAGGAGAGCCATATAATCAGGGACATATCTTTTTGTATGACTTATATCAGGTTCTTGGGCAAGAAGGCATTTCAGCTATGTGCAAGGCTGCTTATGAGGACACAAAAATAGATGAAAAAGGCCTTGAACTAGTTATCATGGATGTTGCTGCAAAGCAAGGCAAAACATCAGTTGTCCAGTCAATGGTTTCTGAAAGATTCTACGGTGAATAGTTTATACACCCAAGTAGAAAGATTTATATATTCAAAACTCAGAGGCCAGCCTGATTAACTAGTTTCCTCAGTGTGCCCTTCGCTACTTCCTTGTGATTCGGTACGGAGAGAGTAGCAATGTGTCCTTCCCTGGTCAGGATAATATGGCTGCCTTTTTGACGCGACACTTCCCATCCTGTTTTCTCAAAAGCTTTGACAACCTCGCGTCCGGACAGCACAGGCAGCTTCATTAAACGGCAACCTCGATCTCGCGCGTTTCAATAGTCAGCGGCATTCCCTTTTCTTCACGAACAATCAAACAATCCCGGATAGCTTCTTTGATGTTCTCCATAGATTCCTGTTCCGTCTTGCCCTGAGAGACACAGCCAGGAATCGATGGACATTCGGCAATAAACACACCATCCTCATCCTGCTCAATTGAAACAATAAATTTCATTGGTCTTCTCCCTGTTTCAGGTTCATGGTAATTTAGTATTATAGAGTTTAACCTGCATTCCTCACTTCCGCAAGCATTTGACTTACACAGGTCACTTGTGTATGCTTTCGAATGAAATTGCCCAGCATTCAGATAACTTGTACTTCCTGTAGCGGGATAAATATGATTACTATGAATTTAAACCCAATAAGGCCAAAGTTGTAAGTAGAAATAGCACCAGATAAAGAGGGACGTAGCTAAATGAAGGTGAATCTCCTAAGGAACTAGATTTCTTGAAGCTGATTTTCGTGACCAAATGGCACAGTTTTCTCCGTGAATAACGTGGAGCGTCAGCGGGTTACATAGAGCATTCGGATTCATTTCCCCTTGAAGTTAGCTTCCCTTTTCTCAAACATGGCAGCGATAGCCTCTTTGGAATCCTCCGAGGTAATGCAAATACCCTGACATTGAGCTGCAAGGTCCAGTGCAGCCGAAAAGTCAGTCTGGAGTCCCCTGCGTAACTGGAGCTTGGAAAGCCTCACCGCCAGCGGTGGCATTTTGGCTATCTTGGTCGCCAGAGCCATCGTTGCCATTTCCAAATCCTCCGGCGCTACCACCTTGTTGAGCACACCCAGCCTTTCTGCCTCTTTCGCATCGATCATGTCCGCAGTAAAAATAAGCTCAGACGCCTTAGGCAGGCCAACAACCCGCGGCAGCAACCAAACACCACCTGTGGCTGGTGTAAGACCTACTCTGGTGAAACCTTCGTTGAATCTGGCCTTTTCTGATCCAACTCTTAGATCACATGATAACACCAGATCGAAGCCCCATGAGCTAGCTGCTCCCTGTACCATCGCTATTGTAGGAACACTCAACTCATAAAGAGGAAGCATCACATCTCGATAAAGCCTGCGCAGACCGGTACTGATTTCTTGAGCCGTTGTGCCCAGACGTTTGGGATCGGTATCGCTGATATCCCCACCGGCACAAAAAGCCTTCTCCCCAGCCGCAGACAAAACCATCACCCTGATTTCAGGGTCTTTGCCAATATCTGCCAATGCCGCACCCATCTCCCTCTCCATCTGCCCATTTATGGTATTCATCTTCTCGGGACGATTCAAAGTTAGAGTAGCAATATTGTCTTCTTTCTTTAGAATGATCGTTTCAAATTCCATTCGTCAAACCTCTTCTGTTTTGTTGTCTTATTGGCTCATATTATATCTGATCTACACCAACAATATTCATGAACCTTGAAGGTCGTGTGGTTCCGAGTTTCGGGGCACCGCACCGACTATACTAAGTATTTTATATGAGTGTCAAGTTGACTCCACCAGCACCTTGCCATAAAATCGCATATATGTCCACAGAGACCACCTTGCTCAAATACCTCACAGAATCCGGGCTCGGATCCCGCCGCAAACTGGCCGATGCTATTCGGCATGGACGGGTACAGGTCAATGAATCTGTGGCTGAGAATTTCAAGCAAAAGATAGACCCGGTCAAGGATGTCATCAAACTGGATGGACAACAGGTGTCGGCATCTGCTACTGAGACGATATGCCTGATGTTTCACAAGCCTGCAGGCATAATAACTACCACAAGTGATGAGAAGGACCGTAGAACAGTATTGGATTTTATTCCAGAACGATATCGTGCTTTTCGACTCTATCCGGTAGGACGATTGGATAAGGATAGCACGGGACTTTTGCTGCTCACCAACAATGGTGACCTAACCTATCAACTAACACATCCCAAGTTTGAACATGAGAAAGAATACTTGATTGGCATACCCGGTTCCCTGAACGCAAAAGACAAGCAAACACTGCAAAAAGGCATGAAACTTTCCGACGGCATGACCTATCCCGCTCACGTCAAACCTATACAGGGCAAACCACCATTTAACTATAGCATTACTATTCACGAAGGGAGAAACCGGCAACTGCGACGCATGTTCGAAGAGTTGGGTTATCCCGTTCTGGCCTTGAAACGCGTGCGAATCGGAAAGCTGCGGCTAGGGAATCTTAAAGAGGGCGCAATGAGAGAAGTAACTATTGAAATAATAAGGTAGGACCAATTCAAGAAACCTCCCACTACTTTTCTAAAAAAACATTGCTACCTCTCGAAACCAAGGGTATAATCAAGCAAAAGAAAAGAGCGAAGTAAATTATGAAGAAAATAGGTGTATTGACAAGCGGGGGTGATGCTCCCGGAATGAATGCGTGTGTCCGGGCCGTCGTCAGATGTGCAACTGCCAGGGAAATAGAAGTTGTTGGAATCAGACGCGGCTACAGGGGATTGATAGACGGGGATATGATCCCTTTGGGTCCCAGAAGCGTGGCTCACATACTGGAACATGGTGGTACATTTCTGGAGAGTTCTCGCTGCGAAGAGATGAAAACCCCTGAAGGATTGCAGATAGCCGTCGATAAACTAAATGAAGAAGGCATCGAAGGGCTCGTTGCCATAGGTGGCGATGGTACTTTCCATGGGGCCGCGGCTCTCGCCAAAGCAGGGGGCATCAAGGTTGTGGGAGCACCCGGCACAATAGACAATGATGTCTTTGGAACCGACTATACAATCGGGTTTGACACCGCAGTGAACACGGCGGTGGAATCAATAGACAAAATACGTGATACGGCCGAATCGCACGATAGGCTTTTCTTCGTCGAGGTAATGGGACGTAACAGGGGATTCATTGCCCTTGCAGTAGGTATCGCAGGTGGAGCTGACGAGATACTCGTCCCGGAACACAATACAGACCTCCAAATTCTGGCTGATAGCCTAAAGAAGCATTTTGAGGTTGGCAAAAGAAGCTCTCTGGTAGTTGTAGCTGAGGGGGATGCCCCCGGTGGAGCTCAGGCTATCGCAGATAAGGTTGGGTGGCTGGTAGGCAAGGACTACAGAGTCGTTTCATTGGGACATGTGCAAAGGGGCGGATCGCCAACAGCTAATGATAGAATTCTGGCCAGCGAATTGGGGGCAGCTGCCGTGACCGCATTGGACGGCCGAGGGGGAGGGGGCATGGTCGGAAAGATCGGTTCAGAGATCACTCATACACCTCTCGAAGATACTTGGACCAAACACAAGGAACTTGATACACGTATGTTGAAAATGCTTCAAATACTGGCCCTCTGAGCATGAATCTTAAGTATATCTCATAAAATCACTATTCTTTTTCCGCCACATGAGCATAATCAAAAAGATCCTGATCGGTACGGGTGTCTTAACAGTAGTCCTGTTCATCCTCGGGGGGATTGGATTATATCTTCTTACTCAATCGCCATCAATGGAAGATGAGATCAGACCAGTAGAAGCAGATGCAGAGGACATCCAAAGCTTCGATCGAAAAATTGCAGTACTGGAAAATGAGATCAAAGCAGCGGCTGTAGCCGGGGAGCAAAGGGAGGTAATCCTAATCCTCACCGAAGCAGAAGTCAGCATCGCTTTAGGGGAAATGATGGGAGAAGCTATCACCGAGGCATCGGATGAGTTCTCCGAGGAAATGATCATTGACGCTGTGGTTAACCTTGATGATGATATGATCCGGGCAATTGTGGGTGTTGAAATGGCTGGAATAAAAATAGAGGCAGGCGTAGAATTGATTGCAGAAGCAGATGAGGACGAACTAGCCTTGAAGTTAGAGACTTTTGAACTAGGTAAACTTCCCTTCTCCGGATTGATGGCAGATAGAATCAAACATAAATTTAATGAATCACACACTCATATCAGTCTCGATGATCTGCATATTGATCTCGAAAATGATCTTCCCGTGGAACTGACAGGTTTGGCCGTTAATAACGGTGAAATGATTATCAAGGGTGTAACTACTTAGCTATTGGCGAATTTATGTTATCTATAACCTGTTATGGCGGTGTAGGAGAGATCGGGGGGAACAAGATTCTTCTCGAAGATGGGAACACCCATCTTTTCTTCGATTTCGGATTCCCTTTCAAGAAGCGGGCTAGATATTTCGAAGAGTTCTTAAACCCTCGTCCGGGTGCCGGTCTTCTGGATCTGCTTGAAACCGGGCTCCTCCCCCCTATCGAAGGAATACTTCGGAGTGATCTGACTTCCAAAACACTCTGGGATAAATTCGCCGGCTCTCCGCTTCGCAGAGAGTTGACACTTGATGGTGTACTGCTCAGCCATGCCCATGTAGATCATAGCGGGTATATCTCGTTTCTTCGCGATGACATCCCCATCTTTACTACTATCACCACAGCTTTTATCTCGAAGGCCATGCAGGATAGCGCCCCCCCGAATTTTGAAAGAGAGGTCTGTTACTCACTACCGAAAGGCAGCAAAAGAGGATATCTGCGCTCAGCGGGGACCTACAAACCCCGGCCGTTCGCATTTATGGACTGCCCTGCACTCAGTGAAGAAGCCCAGGATTTCTGGTATTCATCTCCCAGAAAGAAAAAACCTCTGAGTACGGAAACATACCTGTGTGCGCCGGAAAAGATCGGTAATTTGAAATTGAAATGTTTCCCTGTCGATCATTCCATTCCCGGTGCGGCAGCTTTCGCGGTGGAAACGTCTTCCGGCTGGGTGGGATATACCGGTGATCTCAGATTCCACGGGAAATACGGTTATCAAACTGAGCAGTTTATAGAAGAGATGAATAAATTACACCCCTACATTCTCTTTTGTGAAGGCACCCGACTGAAAGAAAAACGTGGGGCCAGTGAAGAGGAAGCGTTCAACAATTGCTTAAACGGAGTTAAACAGGCAAACGACTTGGTCATCGCTGACTTTGGCGCCAGAAATGTTGAACGGCTGGTTTCGTTTTACAATATCGCCCGGGAGACAGGCCGTAATCTGGTAATCATGGGCAAAGATGCCTTTTTACTCGATGCGATGCATCTTACTTCGGAGAAAATACCTTCCATCGATGAATTCACCGATATCCTGATATACAAAGATTTCAAATCCAGGCTTTCCCATTGGGAAGCAGAAATTCACAGACATTATGGCGATAAAATCATCACTGCCTCTCAGATTAGAGAAAATATCGACAACATCATCCTGTGCCTTAGCTACTGGGATGCTCTCGATCTGGTTGACATCTCGCCAAAAGGAGGAACCTACATCTATTCCTCCAGTGAGGTCTTTGACGAGGAAGGAGCTATGGATATGCGTCGGCTTGCCAACTGGATCGACCATTTCGGAATGCAAGGAATCGGATTGCCGAGAGAAGATTTGAACTGGGATATCCCTGAAAACGAAAAGGGATACCACTCATCCGGCCACGCCTGCGGAGCGGATCTTCTCGATCTTATCCGTAGAATTAATCCCAAGGTATTAATTCCTATTCACACCGAGGACCCGGGCTTCTTTGTCGATAACCTAAGAGGCACAGACATTGAGGTTCGCCCTCCGGTTGAGGGTGAGATGATGACGTTCCCTCCAGTTTAATGAACTTGATATTGTTGTGGAGGCACATATGGCAGAAGACATGATCAAGTGTCCAAATTGCGGATTTGACATTCCAATTTCCGAGGCACTGACACATCAGATCCGCGAAGGTTTAAAATCAGAATTAGAAACCGGAGTCAAGAAGAGGGAAGCAGAATTACTGGAAACAGAAAAGCGACTAAGCCATGCAAAAGCCTCCATTGATGAACAGGTAGCCGCAAAAATACGAGCAGAGACAGCCAAAATTCAAGCTCAGGCAGCCCAGAAGGCAGGAGAGAATGTCAGAGTTGAATTAGAAGATTTGAAAGCTCAGGTGACCGAAAAAGAAAGGAAAATTGCCGAGTCCCAACAAACCGAACTTGATCTCAGGAAGCAGCAAAGAGAACTGGAGGATAGGCAAAAGGCTTTGGAGTTGGAGGTTGCTCGCAAGATCGATATCGAGCGAGAGAAGATAAAACAGGAAACGCTACAGCAGTTCAGCGAAGACCATCGACTGAAAGATGCGGAGAGAGAGAAAACCATAAAAGACCTGCAACAAGCACTGCAAGACGCTCAACGCAAAGCTGAGCAGGGCTCAATGCAAATGCAGGGAGAAGTGCTGGAACTGGATTTGGAAAACATCTTGAGAACAGCTTTCCCCTTCGATGATATCAAAGAAGTCCCCAAAGGGATCAGAGGTGCAGATGTAATCCAGACGGTCTATGACTCCACCCGCAAGCCATGTGGTATCATCCTATGGGAAGCTAAAAGAACAAAGAACTGGAGTGATGCGTGGATACAAAAACTCAAGGATGACCAACGGGAAATCGGCGCCGATATCGCAGTAATCATCACTGAAGCTATGCCCAAGGATGTTGATAACTTGGATCTTGTAAACGGAGTATGGGTTACGCGATATAACCTCGCAATCGGGCTGGCTACTGCATTAAGACAGCAAACAAAGGAAGTCACTTTCGCCAGGCAAGGCGCAGTTGGTAAAGGCGAAAAAATGGAAGTCCTCTATGAATATCTTTCCGGACCCGAGTTTCGTCAGAGAATTGAAGCCATCGTGGAAACCTTCACCATAATGAATGCGCAACTGGACCGCGAAAAACGAGCAATGACAAAAATTTGGAAGGAAAGAGAAAAACAAATCGAAAGGATCACTTTGAATACAGCCAGTATGTACGGGGCCATGAGAGGAATTATCGGCGCGTCATTACCCGAAGTAGAATTACTTGAATTAGGACCAGTTGAACCACAACAGTTAGAAGCCGAACTTGAATGGGAAGAATCTTGAAGAGATTGTGCGGACCTTGTCTCTATGGTGCGAGAATTAGCGTTTCCAATATAAGTAATGGTACCCTTAATAATTAATACAGTCATAGCCCTACCCATATAAGTGAAGGAGCAAATGTATGGGCAATGAATTAACAGTTAGCGAATATTCAGAACTCATCCAGTCGATCAAAAACCGTATTCGAACCGCCCAGCAGGACGCGTTAAAAGCAGTAAATACAGAGCTCATCGAACTTTGCTGGGATGTCGGGCGGGTGATCGTCGAGAAACAACAAGGCGATACCTGGGGAAAATCGATCGTCGAACAGCTCTCCGCAGACATAAATAAAGAATTCCCGGGGATCAAAGGATTCTCCACGTCCGGTCTGTGGCGCATGAAGATGTTCTACGAAACATACAGCCAAACCCCAATACTCGCACCACTGGTGCGAGAAATCGGCTGGACTCACAACATCCTCATTATGGAAAAATGCAAAGATGATGCTCAACGTGAGTTTTACCTTCGCACTGCCAAGAAATTCGCCTGGAGCAAGAATGTTTTAACGGAACAGATCAAAGATCAAGCGTACGAGAAAACGTTGCTAAGCCAGACAAATTTTAACGAAGTGTTGCCGGAAGTAGTTCAAGAACAAGCAAAATTGGCCGTTAAACACGAATACATCTTTGATTTTCTAGAATTGGGCGAAGATCACAGCGAATTTCAGCTTCAACAAGCGCTGCTCATGAAACTGGAGCAATTCCTGCGCGAGATGGGAGGGCTGTTCACATTCGTCGGGAGTAACTATCGACTCCAAATCAATGATAAGGAATTCTTCATCGATCTGGTGCTGTACCATCGATGGCTAAAATGCCTGGTGGCAATAGATCTGAAAGTTGGAGAGTTTCAACCGGAACACGTAGGGAAAATGCAATTCAACCTCGCCGCACTTGATGACATGGCAAAGCTTCCCGATGAAAACCCATCGATTGGCATGATCCTGTGTAAAAGCAAAGACAAGACCGTTGTTGAATACACACTTCGAGACTCTGCCAAACCCATCGGAGTATCCGAATATAAGGTTTCCCCGAGCCTTCCTGATGAGTGGTTAGGACAAATACCAGACCCGGATCAGATAGAGCAGTTATTGGCTGAAGTTTAAAGTGCGTTCAGACAGAAATCATAAATCTTCTATCCGTATAGTCTTACCCCACAGGATTTGATCGCCCCAACCCGCCGTTCCATAGGGATTATTCATTTTCCACACGATCAAAATATTGACGGTTCCTTTGTTTTATGATAATGTTGACTATACTGGTCAACATTAAGGGTTAAGTGTATGAAATCGATGAGGAGGATAGTAACATGGCTCGGTACATAAAGATCATGGCAATAGCAGTGACGATCCTGGGTGTTGTAGCAATTGTCCTCGGAGGCGTGTTTGTCGGTCTTGGTATGGACAAAGCAAACTTTCTGAAAGAGGAAATGCGAGGTGAAAAGGTCACCTATCTATTACCTGAGGATGAAATAGCCAAGGGCAACGTCGTGGACACTTCCAAAGAAGCAGAAAATGTTGCCAATCAAATCAGGGACCACCGCAGGGGAATAGCGCCAACCTACGACGAACTTCTGGGCGATGGCCGCTATGATCCAACCAACCCAGAACACTTGAGCTACAACCAGGCATTGAACATGGAAAACTACCTGTATCTTGCAGTGATGGGCTTTGGCGTTACCCAGGCTATAATTGGCACCGGTGTTTTCATGCTCGTCATTGGCTTTGCCGTCACCGCGGCCGGAATAGCCCTGTTTATGATATCCAGAAGGATATCCATGGGTACAGCCGGTTTGAAACAAGCGTCCATATAACCAGTCTCAAACTCATAAGAAAACGGGGTTCCCAATTTAGGGGACCCCGTTTTCATTTGTCCTAACCGATAACAAATATCCGGTTGCTAGATTACCATCGCTTCAGCGATCAACTCTCGATGGTAGTCCGCATCGCCGAAGGCCAGTTCTGCTGCCTTGCCTCGGCGGAAATAGAGTTGCAGATCGTGGTCCATGGTAAATCCAATAGCACCATGAACCTGGTGGGCAGTGGTCAGAATTCGCTGATAAGCATCGCTGCACCACGTCTTGGCCATGGAAATCTCTTTAGCACAGGGCTTGCCTTCACCCATCAGCCACGCAGCTTCGTAGGTGATTAACTTGGACCCATCGACATCAGTGGCCATGTTAGCACCGTGATGCTGCACTGCCTGGAAGCTACCAATAGGTTTGCCAAACTGCACCCGCTCTTTGGAATATGCGATGGTCATTTCCAGAACGAACTGGGCCCCGCCGATGATTTCCGCGCACTTGCCGATAGCACCGCGCTGGATAATCTTCTGGGCCACATCCCAGCCTTTATCCACTTCTCCCAAGACATTGGTTTTGGGGACCTTGACGTTATCGAGGATAACCTCGGCTTGCTTGTCGGAGGCGATAGTCCTGAGCATAGTTGTGCTGATTCCGGCACTTTTGGCATCCACAAGGAACATAGTGATGCCGCTTCCTGTTTTTGCTGCGACTAGAAAATAATCGGCAGCATTAGCGTCTGAAACGAAGAGCTTGGTGCCATTCAATACAAAATCGTCACCTTCAGATGTTGCCTGAGCACCGATACCTTCCGGTGATAAAGTACCAGCTGGTTCGAGCAACGCCAGAGCCATTTTTAGGTTGCCATCACCAATCTTGGGCAGGTACTCTTTTTTCTGATCTTCGGAACCGGCGTCCATGATAGACATACCGCATAACACGGTTGAAAAGAAAGGCCCTGGACAGCAAGCTCGCCCCATCTCTTCCAAAAGAACTGCCAGCTCAAAGAACCCCATGCCCTGTCCGCTGTATTCTTCTGGGAAGACCAGGCCCATCCAACCCATTTCGGCCATCTCTTTCCAGACATCCTCGGAAAATCCGAGCTCATCCTTCTCCATCTCATTGACGTACTCTTTGGTGATCTTATCTTCCATAAAGCTCCGCGCGAAATTTCGGAGCATATCCTGTTCTTCAGTGAATTGAAAGTCCATCTTTTTCCTCCTTCAATAGATGCGCGTTCTTAGCCGCGAGGCATGCGAAGCCCTGCGCCTGCAATGGTGTTTCTCATGATTTCCGGAGTGCCACCAGCACTCATTAGCCCAATAGCTCTCATATAGAGATATTTAACTTCCCCACGCAACGGAGCGCACTTGGATTCCTCGTCCAGTTGTCCATAGGGGCCCAGTATCTGCATAGCAGTATCGTAAACCTTCTTAGTAGACTCTATGCCATATAGTTTGATCATATTGCTTTCTTTCGGGGTGGGAAGGCCTTGACTCTGCATCCAGACCACATTGTAGGCCATCATTCGGCCCACTTCCAACCTTGTGGCGCAATCGGCCAGTTTCTGACGAATGACCTGGTCCTCTGCCAGAGGTTTACCATTTCTTTTGGTTTGTTTGCAGTACTCTGTCAGTTGATTTAATACGCCGGTGGCATAAGTCATCACCGATCCGCTAAAGGGTCTCTCGAAGTTAAGGGTCTCCAAAATTACTTTAAAACCATTGCCTTCGCCGCCAAACAACGTGTCTTTGGAAACCTTCACGTCTTCCATCCAGACACTATTGAAAGCAAAAAGCCCGTCCATATGTTGGATGGGCTGCATAGTGACGCCTGGGGTATCCTTTATATTGAGAATAAAACAGCTGATCCCTTTGTGGGGTGGTACTTCGGGATTAGTTTTGACAAACAAGAGATAGCGATCTGCGACGTGCGCGCCGGACGACCAAATTTTTTCCCCGTTTATCACCCACTCTTCACCCTTAAGTTCAGCCTTGCTTTTCATGGACATCAGATCAGAACCGGCTTCCGGTTCACTCATTCCTTCTGACCAAGTTACTTCACCTTTGGTAATCTCCGGTATGTACTTTTTCTTATCTTCCTCGGTGCCGATTCTTAAAATAGTGGGACCTACGATAGAACATCCGTAGAGATCACGGCCAGGGACTTTGTTATAGTTCAATTCCTCAGCAAGAATGAAATCGTACATAAACGGCGCTTCTTGCCCGCCATATTCCTTGGGCCATGTCATGCCCAGCCAACCCTTGGCGGCCAGTTTTTTGCGCATTTCCGCTGCGAATTTGTGAATATCGTCTCTGGCCTCTTCCTCATACTGGCAATCAGTATCCGCCCCCCGGAAATCGGAAGGTACTTCCTTCTTTATGAAATCGCGAACTTCCTGCCTAAAGGATTCTTCGTCCGCACTGAATTTGAGATTCATACGAGACTCCTCCTGTGTTGTTTGCTGCGTTGACTTTAGATTGGATCTTTATGAAAAGCACACAACCTCTTCAATTTTACATACTTCGCTTCCCTGAAGCAAGGGCTAGAGGAGTCATAGCAGGTAGCTGCAGCGCCGCTCTGATACGGTTCACTGCTCAAAGTTGTCTTTGGCTAATTTGGCACTTCCCATTAATTCGTGGGCATTGTCCAGCGCGATTTTGGAGTATTCCGGACCTGCGAGCATGGCAGCCAGCTCTCTAATTCGAGAGTCACCATCCAGTTTTTTGAGGATGCTTGAGGTTCGTTCATCAGCAAATTCTTTGTGAACACCAAAATGAGCATCGGCAAAGGTAGCGATCTGAGGAAGATGGGTGATACAGATTACCTGTCGGCCACGCCCCAGCGCCCAGAGTTTTTTACCCAGTATCTCACTGCTTCTGCCGCCAACGCCGATATCGATCTCATCGAAGATGACCACCGGAATATCATCAACCTGCGCTAGTGCTCCTTTGAGCGCCAGCATAAAACGGGAAATCTCTCCAGTGGAAGCGATCTTTGCCAGGGGTTTAGTCGGCTCTCCGGGATTGGTAGAAGCTACGAATTCCACCGAATCGATACCATCACTGCCAAAAACACGATCCTCCCCGGAAGGTAACGATATCGTTTCATTACCTTGAAATGACGTGACGTCCACTTCAAACGTCATCTGTTCCATGTTGAGATCGCTCAGTTCCTTTGTCACAGCAGAGGCCAACCGTTCTGCTGTGAGTTTCCGCTCTTTGGAGAGTTCGACAGCGATTTGTCCCATTTCCGCTTTAATGGCAGTACAGCGCGCCTCGAGCTCAACCTGTCTCTCCGTTGAAGATGACAACCCTTCCAGCTCTCTTTCGGCCACTTCGAGTAAGACCAGTATTCCGGCGATGGAATCGCCATACTTGCGCTTGAGATTATGGATCAGGTCAAACCGCAATTCAACTTCGGCAAGCCGCGCCGGATCATACTCAAGACCATCGGCATAGGATCGGACATCCCTGGCTATCTCTTCTATTTCATATATAGTCGCTTCCAGTGCATCTGCTTGCTGAGCCAGCTTCGGATCGAGATTGACCAGTTCCCGCAAGCTGTGACCAGCCTGATGAAGCTCATCCAAAGTCGAACTGAGATGGGACTCGTCACCGGAGATCGCCTTGTGGACTTCGTAAGAGAGCGATTTCAGTTTCTCTGTGGAAGAGAGGATTTGTCTCTCCTGCGCCAGCACTTCCTCCTCGTCCCCCTTCAGATTCGCTTCCTGAATTTCGTTGATCTGAAAACGAAGGAAATCCTCACGACGCGCCCGGTCGACTACTTCGATCAGGAGCATATCCAGTTCTTTCTCTGCCGCGCGGAGTCGA
>JABHWQ010000479.1 GCA_018657655.1 Chloroflexota bacterium
CTTATTGAAAGGCCCGCCGGAATCCCCTCCAAAATTGCTACCAGACCTTTTCCATGAGACTCGCCTGCAGTAAGAAATCTTAACATTCGCTCACTCTCACTCTCTATACGTTCTTAAATCCCACCATCTCCACCACCACCTCCATCGATTGCACCTGAGCCTTTGACATCCATTGGGTCCACATCATCGGATTTTCGTTTTTGTTTTTTAGGAAAATGCGGCTTTTCCGGTTTGACAGACGATCTCTCATCAGATGCCTCGCCAAAATACAACTTCATATGCGGCCAAGGAATCTCAATTCCTTCCTCATCAAATCTCCGTTTAAGTCGCCTCCGTATCTCACCCGTTGCACCCCACTGCATCATCGGTTTTGTAGTACCCCATACCTTCATATCAATACCAGAATCACCAAAATTCTGAACCCGCAACACACGAGGCACCTGTATTATCGATTTCTTCCACTGCGATTCCGCAGACATTTCTTCACAAACCTGGTTAATAACCTCTGCCACTCGATCCAAATCTTCGCCATAGCCTACCGATATATCCATATTTATACAAGCCCAATTTTTACTGTAATTGCTGGCAATCTTGATTTCACCATTGGGAACAGTGTGATGCACCCCATCGAAATCCCTGAGTATCGTCCGCCTCAACCCAAGATACTCCACTTCACCGTCAACAGAACCCAGCTGTACCCAATCCCCCTTGGCATACTGATCTTCGAGGATAATAAAGAGCCCACTCAAGATATCCCTTATAAGACCCTGAGCGCCAAATCCAATGGCAAGCCCCATTACCCCAGCGCCAGCCAACAATGGGCCAATGTTGATTCTAAACTCAGGCAGGACCATAAAGATCACTACCACCCAAATTACTGTAACCGCAACACCAACCAGAAAACTACTCAGTGTTTCCGCGCGCTGTTCGGCTTCTTCAATGAAACGTTTCTTCTTTTCCTTCTTAACTACCTGACCATGTACTGCATGAGGTATTAGGCTCCTGACTATCTGCTGCAGTAAGACAGCGACTGCAATTATTATCGCCACACGGATTCCTGATCCTCTGAGCCAATCCACTATGGCATCGCCCACATCCTTCAGTTCATCAGTGATCCTTCCAATATCAACGCCGGCAAATCCAAGAACTAACAATACAGCAACCGCAAGAATAATAATGGAACCAATCCAAAAGACCGTGCGCCTTATTACTCGTGCCCCCCTGCTCCAGTCTTGTCCCTTCGGTGTGATTTTGATTACAAATGACGTAATCCACCTTGGTATCCAATGCCGCATCGCCCACAACAGTACAGCAGTTACAACTACTGTTACCAGAATCCATACACCATCGGACTTAAACCAATCCCAATCTAATTCATCCATACAGGCAACTCCCTAGTGTCAAAGCTGTACCACCTGTTGTCCAAATCAAAGGGCATTTACCGCCTTGTCCATCATTATGTCAACCGGAGCCATCTTTTCCGTCCAGAGCTCAAATGAAGCCACTCCCTGATACACCAGCATCGAAAGCCCCCCGAGTGTACGGGCCCCTTTCTCTTCAGCCAGTTGCAACAATCGAGTTTTAACAGGATTATACACCACATCGTAAACCAGGGAATTTACGGATATCAGCTCCTGAGCTACCGGAGATACATTTTCGCTGGGGCTATGCTTCATCCCGATCGGGGTGCAGTTTATCAGCAAGTCTGCGCCAGAGACAGCCGATTCAAACTGACTGCCCTCGTTAGAACTGAGTACACGCACATCCGCAGCACCAAGTTCAGCCGCAAGTTTCTCCGCCCGAGCCATATCGATATCAAAGAGTTCCAGTGATTTGATACCGGATTGGATCAAAGCGAAACCAATCGCTCGTGCTACCCCACCGGCTCCGATCATTGTCACTGTTTTGCCATCCGGATCAAATTTACCTTCTACTTCCAACGCCCGTATGAATCCTTCGGCATCGGTGTTGTAGCCTACAAGCTTCTCATCTTTTTTAACGATGGTATTTACCGCGCCAATTCCGGCAGCTACTTCATTCAGCTCATCGAGCATCGGTATGACGTTTTCTTTGTAGGGAACCGTGACGTTGGCCCCAGATTTATCGGAAGAGCGAATATCATTCACCACATCGCTCAGTTTTTCCGGTGGAGTCTCCCACAATTCATAGCGAATATCGAGACCCATTTTATCGAATGCCGCCTGTTGAAATACAGGCGAAATAGAATGCCCTAGGGGATACCCAATCAAACCAACTGTCTGTTTCATAATATCTCGTTCTCCATACCATTGTTCATTAGCGGCGCGTTTTCATCGAGGTACCATTGCAATATAAGAGCCGCGGCCGCGGCATCTATTTTTTCTTTGATTTCCTGATGACTCTTCCCAGCCTTTCGAAGCAACTCTTCGGCCATCGCAGACGAGAATCTCTCATC
>JABHWQ010000262.1 GCA_018657655.1 Chloroflexota bacterium
CTTTATACTCAGGTCAAAGCTGCATGGCTGCCGCCTTTCCCAGCTTCTGACCCTCTGTCACCATTGTACACCATTGTCACCATTGTACACCAAAACTGGCAAGAATTGGCAAGATCTGGCAAGGTGCTACCCCCAGGTGGTGGGGGATCGCCCCCCGGGGCATGTTTTGGCGGTAGTCTATAACCTGTGCCACTAGTGGCTGAATTTAAGAGTCCCAGCGGCCCTCTAGTTTGACAACACTCTCTCGAAACTCTATTATCATCTAGTAGATTATCACCCAGATCTGCAGCACGGCATACCGAACTGGCCAACCATATCGACTGATCTCGGACGCAATCAAAACAAGTGCATAAATACAGACCAGACTATGCCCAGCCGATTTTGCAAAAGCTGATAGGTGCTCTTGTGATAATTCCATTTTGCAAGGAAGAGTACGATGACTCTCGTTACCAGATTGCTTGTTATGATCTCTGTACCACTGCTAGTTGCCTGTGGTCCTGCGCCGGAATCAAAGGCCGATCTTCAGGAGGAAGAAAACAAGGCGCTGGTCCGCCGTGCCTTTGAGGCTTTGAACGAGAGTAGCTTGGACGTGATGGACGAGATTTACGACGCTAACCATGTTAAACACACGAACGGTATAACCAACAATGTAAGCCTCAAGGAAGCAAAACAGAGGGATACCACTCTTAAGGCTTTTCCTGATTATCATCGGGAAATTGAAGATATGGTTGCCGAAGGGAATAAGGTATCGGTGCGCTGGACATTTACAGGAACACACAAAGGTGAACTGATGGGCATCCCCCCTACTGGAGTGCAGGTGACAATGACCGCGATCTCAATTTACCGCATCACTGATGGCAAGATTATGGAAATCTGGCAAAACTCAGATCATTTAGGCGTAATGCAGCAACTCGGCGTCATTCCCCCTATCGGGCAGGGTGAGGAGTAATCATTAATTCACTTTGCATGGAGTAGTACAATGTCATCAACAGGGTTTGCCATACTTTCCCGGATTCCCATGGCTAAAATCTTTTTGCTCATCATGGTCTGTCTGCTGTCTGTTAACCTATGGTCAGATGAAATCCCGGCAGAGTCGAAGTGGTGGCCCTCTGAGTGGGGCCCAGAAGACCAGATGGGAGCAGCTAATCGGCTTACGCCCTCGAAAGTGCTTCAAGCCGCTCGATTAATCACAGACGGGAAGATATACAAATTGGGTCAGCTCTATGAAGCAGACATGCCCCTGGGTGGAAGTCGGCATTACATCATGAACATAATGGGTTCTCCATCCTTTGGTCCATATGGTGAGAATCATTTTATCTGCAACTTTGAAATTTTCAGCGGGGAAATCGGACAGATAGGCACTCAATTCGATGCCCTTGGGCATGTGGGTGCCAGAGTGGGAGACGAGGATATCTTCTATAATGGTTTTAATCGAACCGAATTCAGCACAGCCTTTGGGCTAACAAAGCTTGGTGTTGAAAAGGCCGGTGCTTTCTTTACCCGGGGTGTGCTGATTGATATTGCAGGATACAAGGGTGTTGAGCGACTTCAGATCGGATACGAGATCCCAAGTGCGGATATTGAGGGTGCGCTTGAAAAACAAGGTGTTGTGATCTTAGAGGGAGACGTTGTGCTGATTAGGACCGGTCATAGTAAGCTCTGGAAAGTTGACAACGAAACCTATTATTCCGGCGAACCAGGCATAGGCATGGGAGCTGGCCAATGGCTGGTTAACCGAAAGGTTGTTATCGTCGGTTCGGATAATTATGGCGTGGAAGTTTATCCCGCAGGTAATCAAGTGTATCCGGTTCATCAATTGATGCTAACTCGAAACGGTATCTATCTGCTCGAAAATTTGTTTCTGGATGAATTGGCCGCCGATTGCGTATACGAGTTCGCCTTTGTGTTTGCTCCGGTTCCTCTGAAAGGTGCTACAGGATCACCGGGGAATCCCATTGCAGTTAAATGAGAGGGCATATCTTAGCCGTATATTTATTAGAAGGGAGTAGAGATAAGAATCAATTACACACTATTATTTCCCACTCAAGGAGGGAAGAATGGCAAAGTATATTTTATTATGGGAACTGGATACGACTAGGACACCGGATGATCCCAAAGTGAGGCAACAGCAGTGGAGGACCTTACAGGATATGGTTGTAAAACAGCTGGAAACAGGTGAGCTCAAGGATTGGGGTTTGTATATAGGTGGAAACAAGGGGTATGCAATCATCGAGGGGACGGACATGGATGTTTTGAAACTTACAACCACTTACATCCCTTATGTATCCTTCGATGTTAAGCAGGTTGCTTCGGTCGAACAGGTTATCGAAAACACAAAAGCCATGGGGTGAATTGAGCTATCTGACA
>JABHWQ010000254.1 GCA_018657655.1 Chloroflexota bacterium
CGTGTCCGAACTTCAGCGCATTATTAATCATACATTAGCCATCGGGTTTTTCATTTCTGATCTGGGCGCCATGCAGACACCACTGCTGCTGGCATGGAGAGAGCGCGAAAAACTGGTTGATCTGTTTGAGATGATTTGCGGGCAGCGCTTACTTTATAATTATGTTCGCATCGGTGGGGTGAGTCATGACCTGCCGCCTGAATTCATGCCTGCGCTCGAAAAGTTTATGGAAGAATTCCCGTTCTATATGAGTGAATTCGAAGACCTGTTGAAAGGAAATGAGATCGTGCGGGCACGAACTATCGGAACGGGCGCTATCTCTGCGGAGAAGGCGATATCCTACTCTATGAGTGGGCCGTGCTTGAGGGCCGCTGGAGTTGACTGGGATTTGCGAAGAGATAATCCGTATGGAATATACGATCGCTTCAAGTTTAACGTAGCCACTGGGACAAACGGGGATAATTGGGATCGGTATCGCGTTCGCATCGAAGAATCAATGCAAAGCTATTCAATTGTCCAGCAGGCGATGAGCCAGATACCTGAAGGGCCGGTCATGGTCAAAGTTCCCAACCTGTTGCGTTTACCTGAAGGCGATGCATATGCAGCTATTGAGGCCCCTAAAGGTGAGCAGGGCTTCTATATTGTGAGTGACGGTTCTATCGCTCCTTATCGCTGGCATGTTCGGTCACCAGATTTTATCAACCTCGGTGCACTGCGTGAGATGACCGTGGGCAGTATGATTGCAGACTTGATCGCCACGCTGGCGAGTATCGATATCTGTCTGGGGAGCGTTGACCGGTGATGACCGGATTGGCAAAAGGTGAATCGCTGAAATGATGACGATACCAGATGTTGTAACACAAGCGCCGCTGGCTTCATGGCAGTTATGGGATAGTGCCCTCGATTCCGGATGGGCTATCGATAATTTCTGGGCGCATTTAGCGCTGTTTGCGGTTGGCATTATCGGGTTTGTGTTGATGGTGGTGATGGGATTCATCTGGTACGAGCGTAGGCTGATCTCGGTGATGCAGTTGAGGATTGGGCCCAATCGTGCGGGTCCATTTGGTTTGCTACAGCCCGTCGCGGATGCGATAAAGGTAATGTTGAAAGAAGACATAGTGCCGACTGTGGCAGATAAGTGGGTACATTTTCTGGCGCCGATTGTTGTGTTCGTTCCTGTTTTATTGATGTTTGCCGTGATTCCGATTCATGAAGGTGTTGGACTGATCCCGGATTTAAACATCGGTATTCTTTTCATTGTGGCTGTCGGTTCGATAGAAACGGTAGCAGTTTTCATGGCTGGTTATGGTTCCAACAACAAGTATGCGCTGGTGGGAGCCATGCGAAGTGTAGCGCAAATGGTGAGCTATGAAATGCCCATGGCCTTTGCAGTAATCGCTGTTGTAATGGTTGCCGGAACACTGTCAATGCAGGGAATCGTACAAGCGCAGAGCATTCCGTTTGCACTGTTGTTGCCCATGGCCTTCATTTTCTACTTCACGTGTGCTCTGGCCGAGCTGCAACGCACACCGTTCGACCTGCTGGAGGCAGAGTCAGAGATCATCGCAGGATATCACATCGAGTACTCTGGCATGAAGTTTGCCACCTTTTACCTCGGCGAATACGGTGGCGCGATTGCCCAGTGTGCAATCATCACGACACTGTTCCTGGGAGGATGGAAGGGCCCGATTTTGCCGCCAGTCCTCTGGTTCATGATTAAGTTGTTCACCATGTTTGGCGTGATAGTGTGGATACGAGCTGCCTGGCCACGTGTAAGGATCGACCAGTTAATGGGATTCGCATGGAAATACATGCTTCCCCTGTCGCTGATCAATCTGCTAGTGGTCGCGATAGAAGTGATCATTCTTGATGGCGATGCTATCCGGTGGTGGCTGGTTCCGGTAAACTTTGCGATAACCATTGGACTGATGACTGCTTGGGCCGGTATGTTCAAAATCGGGGGAGGGTCTGAAAGTGCTTAATCTGCCAGGGATTGGCTTGATGCAGGGTCTTGGTGTCGTGTTCAAGAATATGACCCGCAAGCGCATTACGGAACAGTATCCCGAGGAGCGGTTGAACGTATCGAGGCGGACACGGGCACAGGAACTGGTTTGGGAACCGGGCCGCTGTACCGGTTGTGCCACCTGTGTGAAGGC
Source organism: Chloroflexota bacterium (assembly GCA_018657655.1). Lineage (GTDB taxonomy): Bacteria > Chloroflexota > Dehalococcoidia > SZUA-161 > SpSt-899 > JABMQN01. The sequence goes on from JABHWQ010000254.1 coordinate 2,157, forward strand.
ATGTCCACAGGGTAATATCAAAATCAAAACATCCGTTGGCGAGAACAACAAGTACGTTGTTGATCAGTTTGAAAACGATGAAGGGCGTTGCATTTTCTGTGGACTTTGCGTGGAATCCTGTCCGTATGAAGCATTGTTCTTCGGTCGCAGTTATGAACGGTCGAAATACAAACGCGAAGAGCTGATTGCAGATATCGATGAGATGACCGCAGCCGATAAAGAAAGAAGCGCATACTATCGGCCGGATTTGTACGACGAACTACCGGAGCAAACCTTGTTAATCTATCGAAAGCATAAGAGGATTTTGTAAGGATATGGGCGCTGATATAGCTTTCTGGATTTTTGCAGTGATTGCTGTGATTGCGGCATTGGGCGTGGTCGCTCAGAGAAATCTGTTCCGCGCGGCTCTGTTGCTGGTGCTGTCATTTTTCGCAGTTGCGGGAATATATGGAAGCCTGAGCGCGGATTTCATGGCAGTGGCTCAAGTGCTGGTGTACATGGGCGCCATATCTGTTTTGATTATCTTTGGTGTTATGCTCACCAAAGACGTGCAACGCGGTAATTCGTTCAATAGGGCCTGGCCGTCAGCGCTTGTAGTTTGTGCAGCCTTGATGGGATTACTAGTATTTGTGTTTATTGATACCGATTGGAATACGGATATGGTTCAGACAGGAGCCACTATCGCTGAGGATAAGCCGACAACAAGCGCGATAGCTGATGCTATTTTTGATAAAGATGCCGGTTTCCTGCTGCCGCTTGAGATAGGGGCGGCGCTCATTCTGGCTGCGGTCATTGGCGCGATAGCGCTGGTGAAGGATAAATAGGATGGAAGTAGAACTCACTCACTATCTGGTACTGTCAGGCATACTGTTTGCTATCGGGCTATTCGGAGCTTTGACCAAACAGAATGTTATCGGTATCCTGATGTGCATTGAGATCATGCTCAATGCTGCGAATATTGCCGTGGTGGCATTTTCGCGGTATCTGGTGCCAGACACGGTACTTTTAACCGGGCACGGGTTTGCTCTATTCGTTATCGTGGTGGCGGCGGCTGAAGCGGCTGTGGGATTGGCCATAGTGATAACGCTGTACAGAAATCGTGCAACCGTAGATGCTGAAGAAATGGACTCGATGAAGGGTTAGTGAATTAAGATGTGGGCTGAAGTTAAAACCGCACCTAATAAAATGATGGCTGTTATGTGGAAGGATCTCTTCGAAGGAGAAGGAATTCCGTCCCATATACTTCCGGCTGATGGGACTCTTTCAATGGAAGAGATGGTAGACTACAAAGTTTATGTGCCGAGCGATAAGGCTCATATTATCGACGAGATTCTGAGGAAGATATAGATGCTGACCAATAACGAATGGGCCGTTTGGCTGATAATCTTTCTGCCAGTTTTAGCGTTCTTGATCAATGGCCTGGTAATGAGGCCATTGGCAAAAGAAAAGAATGCTAAATACTCTGGCTATATCACCATATTGGCTATCGGCGGATCGCTTGCACTGTCACTTTGGGGTGTAATTGGACTGGCAGACAAAGGTGCGACGGAATTCTCCGAAAAGTTTGCTACTGAATGGCTTACGGTTGGCCCCAATCTCAGCATCGAAATCAGTGTATTGGTCGATAATCTTTCGATCATGATGGCTCTGATAATCAGTACCTGTAGCTTGATGATCCAGATTTACTCTCAAGGCTACATGCATGGTGACAACGGCTACATGCGGTATTTCACCTGGATGCCGCTGTTCACAGCTGCAATGCTGGGTGTTGCTCTCTCAGGAAATCTGCTCTTTACCTTTGTTTGCTGGGAAATTGTAGGACTCTGTTCCTATCTTTTAATTGGATTCTGGTATCACAAACCGTCTGCTGCGGCAGCTGCTAAGAAAGCGTTTGTGGTCACGCGATTTGCAGATGTGGGATTTGTCCTTGCTTTGGTCGGTATCTATTACGGAATGAATACCACTGCTATGGATATGGGATACAATGTGTTCGATATCCAGCACCTTCCCGAGATTGCCCATGCAGCAATAGTGGGTGGAATGATCTCCGCCGCTGGCTTTACTTGGATACTTCTTGGAATCTTCGCTGGAGCTGCCGGTAAGTCCGGTCAATTCCCGCTGCATGTGTGGTTGCCGGATGCGATGGAAGGCCCTACA
>JABHWQ010000482.1 GCA_018657655.1 Chloroflexota bacterium
AAACACCCGGCTCTACAGCAGCGAGCCATAGAGTTCATGGAACGATACGGAGCAGGATCGACTGCCTCACGGTTGATTTGCGGCACATACGACTGTTTTGATCAGGTCGAAAATAAACTGGCGGCTCTCAAAGGGACAGAGGCTGCGTTGATTCTCAATTCAGGATTTCAAGCCAACGTTTCCCTCTTGCCCGCTCTGACCGATAGACATTCGCTCATCCTTTCAGACCGACTCAATCATCGCAGCCTTGTCGAAGGCACTTTGCTTAGCCGCTGCCGGGTAATTCGGTTTCGGCACAACGACCTTGACCACCTTAGACAGCTCCTCCAAGAAAACCAGATCGGAAGATATTCCCGCACTCTGATCATCACCGAATCGGTTTTCAGCGTCGATGGAGATCGAAGTGATATCGACGCCCTAGTACAACTCTCAGAAGAATTCCAGGCGCTTCTGGTGGTTGATGAAGCCCATGCTACCGGCGTACTCGGCGAAAGGGGAATGGGGCTCACCTGCGGCAAAAACGTTGATCTTACAATAGGGACCTTCGGCAAAGCTCTCGGTTCTTTCGGCTCTTACGTTACTTGTTCCGAGCCAATGCGCGATTATTTCATAAACCGTTGTTCAGGATTTATCTATACAACCGCTTTGCCCCCTTCAGTCATTGGATCGATCGATGCTGCTTTGGACCTCATCCCATCGATGGAAGAGGAACGCACGGAATTGCACCGAAAGGCGGATTTTCTCAGATCCTCACTGCAGACCATGGGATGGAGCACCGGAACATCTGATTCTCAAATAATCCCGGTTATCGTTGGAAACGAGAAGGAGACACTGGAACTTTCTAAGTGGCTGGAACAGCACGGTATACTTGCCATCGCCATACGCCCACCGACTGTTGAAAATGGCCAATCCAGAATCCGATTGGCACTATCTTCACTACATACGCAGGAACACATCGAATTTCTAATCGATACTTTCCGAAAATGGCAACGGTAAACAAGATGCACAATGAAATACCGCGCCGGTTGTTTGTTACCGGTACAGATACAGGGATAGGCAAAACTATGGTCTCGGCCATACTCATGGCGGGGCTCGACGGCAGATACTGGAAACCCGTTCAAAGCGGACTTGAGGAAATGACCGATACGGAGTGGATTCGTGAAATGACCGGGCTCGGCGATGATCATTTTTACCCGGAGACATATCGACTCAAGCTTGCGTTATCACCACATGCTTCCGCAGCCGCCGAGAATATCAGTATCGATTTGAAGGCATTCCAACTCCCTGAAACCGATCAGCACCTCGTCGTCGAAGGTGCGGGCGGAGTTATGGTACCTTTGAACGATCACCATTTTATGCTCGACTTGATGAAGAAACTCGATATCCCCGTACTGCTGGTTACCCGAAGCGAACTGGGAACTATCAACCATACGCTGCTCTCGTTGGAACAACTCAGACGGCATGGGATTGATGTATTCGGGGTAGTGATGAATGGCCCTGGTAATCCCGGCAATCAAGAGGCCATCGAACGCTATGGCAACACCCAGGTTTTGGCAGAGATTGAGCCTTTATCAAAAATCAATCCCCAAACACTTATGAAAGCATTTTGGGATTACTTCAGCAATTCATAAATGTCTCACAACGAGGTTCAATAATGGATCGAAAAGAACTCTTTGATTTGGCAATTAACATCCTTAACGGGAACATACCCAATGATTCTAAATACTCGGAACTCGCCAGTATCCCAGCACGTGAGGCGGTCAATCTATTTCCCGGTGCGGACATGATTCGTGATTTCCATTTCGGCAGACAGATACATCTTTGCGCCATCACCAACGGGAAATCAGGGCGATGCTCTGAAGACTGTAGTTTCTGCGCCCAGTCGTCCTTCGCCAAAACCGATACACCGGTTTATCCCCTGATGTCGAAAGACGAACTCCGAGAGGGGGGGCTGCAGGCCGCCAAAACTCCTATCAACAGATTCTCCATAGTAACAAGCGGTAAACGGCTTCCCCAAAAGGAAGTGGTGGTTGTTGCAGACGCTCTCTCCGATCTTACCGAGGAAAGCATTAGCACCTGCGCCTCTCTGGGCATACTTGATTCAGACGACTTTGCAGTCCTCAAAGGGGCCGGAACAACCAGATACCATCACAACCTGGAAACAGCAAAAAGCCACTTCGATCAAATGTGCACAACACACACGTGGCAGGAAAGAATCGATACAATACTGGAAGCTAAAAAAGTGGGGCTTTCCATTTGTTCCGGAGGTGTTTTTGGTATTGGTGAAACCGATGAGCAGACTCTCGAACTTGCACTTCAGCTCAGAGATTTGGATGTTGACTGTGTTCCGCTTAATTTCCTGGTCCCAATCGAGGGGACACCGCTCGCAAATCGTCACGAACTCACACCATTGAGATGTCTCAAAATTATTGCCATATTCCGTTACGTTCTTCCGGATAAGGAAATTCTGATTTGTGGGGGGCGAGAAGACAACCTCAAGGATTTGCATCCTTTCATTTTCTATGCCGGCGCAAGTGGCAAGATGACTGGCAACTATCTCACAACATCAGGCCGAACCCTGCAAAAAGACCTGGATTTGATCAAGCAGCTTGAATTCACTACCAGAAACAAACTACGAATGCCGGAGACTGATTAGTTGTGGTATTTGTGTTATAATTCAGGGTAAGTTAAGTCACTTAGGGAGCTACGCAGAATGGAGATTACATGGCTGGGACATTCCTGTTTCAAGATCAAAGGTAAAAGCGGCACTATCATCACCGACCCATTTGACAGTACTTCTGGATACAAACTGGGTAAACTCACCGCTGATATTGTCACCCTAAGCCACAATCATCCGGGCCACAACTATGCTGCCGGCATAGGAGGCGATCCCAAAGTGATTACCGGCCCCGGCGAATACGATATCGCGGGGATATTCGTCTATGGGGTAAGAACCTTCCACGATATCGAGAAAGGCAAGCAAAGGGGGAATAATACCTCTTATTTGATAGAGATCGACGATGTCAAAGTATGCCACCTCGGCGATCTGGGACACGTACCATCAGCAGCACAAATAGATGAGATAAGCGATGCTGATGTACTCCTGATACCTGTGGGCGGAGAATCCACACTAGATGCCACCACCGCCGTTGAGGTTGTTAACCTGATTAGCCCTGACATCGTTATTCCCATGCATTACCAAACGGAATCCTCCAGGCCGGAACTGGATGCACTTGATAAATTCCTCAAAGAAATAGGCACCAAGGATGTAACACCTGTGCCAAAGCTGTCTGTCAACAAGTCTCTCTTGCCATTGGAAATGGATGTAGTAGTGATGGACTATCAGCGCTAATAGCGCTGGTAATTGGGATATAACCTCTAACGTTTGATACCCTAGCCAGAACTACTCAGCCAATCGTGGATATTCTCTGCAGTTGTACCCGCCAACACGTTGTATTCTCGCATCTTCACACATTTGCCCTGATAGTGGTTAAGCAGAGGAAACGTTCGTTCTTCAAACAACTTGACTTTCTTTTCGATCTCCTCAAAGGAATCATCAAGTCTTTCGCTTCTATCACCACCGGAATTCATACGTATCCGCTCATAGACAACTTCAGGTGTACAATTCAGATGCACCACTGTCCCCACATCGACCAAAACATCAACATCTTCGGCTTGGCCGATATGACGAGGCATGCCATTCAACAACAGTAAATCATCATTCCCCAACTTTTTCTCTTCCGCAAATCCCATGAGAATGCCTTGGGCTATATGAAAGTTATCGTTCTCAAGCAACGCACCTGTTCTCAACGAATTAGCAACGATACTGATATCTTTATCCGTCAGGAGAGATCCGTTACCTCCACCAGTTGCCGCAACTCGCCGAAGGTTCGCCCCAAAATCAAAGTGGCAACATCTTCTGCCCCACAATCCTTCTTGTACACAAGTATTCCCCAGGGGCGTTTTCCCTGATCCAGTCACCCCAATTAGCAACACTCCCCGGAATCTACTCATCAGCTTTTGATCTCTTTCGCCAATTTCTCTCCCATCTTCCGCGCCTGATCCAGCAATTGGGTATCAGCTTTGACTTTCCCTTTATCAAATATTCCAATCACCGGAAGCTCATCGATGATCTCATAGCCCAGAGCTTCTATAGGCAATCGCATCGCATCCAGAGTGAAGCCGATATCATCCTCTCGTGTAGACTGCTCACCTACAGCTGCGATGATTGCTTTCCTGCCTTGCCTCGCCAATCGGCTGGACGAGCCACGGGGTCGTTCATCGTTGAAAATGTAAAAGCAATACAACCGATCAATAAACGCCTTCATCCACGCCGTTACGTTATAATTATGTGTAGGAGAAATAAGGATCAACCCATCAGCTTCTTCGATCTCAGGACAGAGGAGTTGCATACCATCCTGCAGTCCGGCACATCACCCATCCTTTCGGCACCTTTCGCACCCGACACGTGGTTGAAATTGATAATCGATAAGACAGACTTGTTCCGTATTTGCACCCGCAGCCGCTGCTCCCTTAAGCAAATTCTTGAGCAAAACATCGGAGTTCCCACCTTTACGAGGACTCGCTGCAATACCAAGTATCTTTGCCATAAACCAGATTACTCCTTAATGTTCCCAACCACTTCCCCCGGCTCTGGAAAGCGGCCAGTTTTGGCTTTGGAATACACTAACTTACCATCGGCAATAACATCAAAAACACCACCACTGCCCGGCACTAATGTTACCTCCGCATCATAGGCTTTACTGATTTCATCCGCCACACTGGCGGCTTTAGGTTTATAACTTCATTGTGAACAGTAGTGAATATCAACTTGCATCGCAAACCTCCTTTTTTATGACGACAATGATTCAACGAAAAACCGGGCTCTTTGTATTTTTATTGTTTTTGCATCGAACTCGAAAAGCCCAATGCCCTTATCTACAGACCGCTCCGATTTCCTTTCAAATCGAAAACCTGTTGCCAGCCGGCCGATATCATCCCTGAAACCGAAATACTCTCATTCACATTGACGGTAAATTTATCGGGAGTGAAAGAGTGGACGCCAACCGGAAACTCAATACTACCACCATTTGGAATGAACATCTCACTCAAAGAATTGGTATCTTGAACATTTGCAGCTTTCACAAAACCTTGAACAGATTTCTTGCCACGTTTCCCTATACCGCGAAATCCTCCCATATACCCCCATACGCCCTTTAACCTCTGAATCTTTAGCATTCCGGTACCAAGGAGATGTCATCATCTTAAAGCCGGGCCAGCCCGTTGAAATAACCCTCATCACCATGCCCTGCAAATCCCAATGTGCAGACAGGCGCGCTACCTTCAATTGACCGGCTTCACTTGTGATGTTCATATAAAGATACATATGAACATCTGTGATCAAGCCCGTAGAAGACATTATTTGCAATCTTACATCCCGCATAACGTTACCATCAGCCACTATATCATAGGAATCCTGAAACTCAATTTCATTGGGGGCAATGAATGTATCGTAGAACTTGTCGAGTTGAGTATTATCGGCGCCTTTGTTTGGGCCGTTCGATGGGATGCTTCTGTGAGGTGCCGTACCAACCGGGTCTTCGACGACACTTTGGTCAGCAAATAGATAAAGCCACGCTTGCTTATCATGCTTGGCTACGGCCCTGGGAGAGGCCATTGCTATGTTGAGCAACTGCTCATGGGAATAGCCGGTAACATCCGAATGAGGCATAATACACCCCGCTAATCACTATCGGTCGTATAATTCGTTTAACCCTATTATGAGGTCATTTCCTTGGCAAAAGCAGAAGCTCGCGCCAAGCGTGCGGCATCGGGCTGGCCTTTGCTTGAAGGCCCTTGTTCGGCGAACGACTTCATCTTGGGATGATCACTGCTCTTAAGCATTTCCATGATATCCGGTGACAGCTCACCCTGACAGTTGAAGAAACCGACTATTTCAGCGTCTGCTGCTGCTTTCCTGCATGCTTCCAGCCAAGGCGGCAGATCTTCTGAATCTTCCGGAGAGGCATGAGTGGTAAAGAGGGCAACATTTTTCCCGTTTATATACTTTGCCATGAACTGTTTCGCCTTTTCAGCCGGCCCGAACGCCTGGATCGGGAAGCCTACAAAAAGGAGATCATAGCCATCGACGCTTTCTATTTCGGAAAGCTCCTTGATTTCTTTTTCTACCTGTATCGCATCAAACATAGCTTCAGCTACTTTCTTGGTATTCCCCGATTGTGACATATAGGCAATAAGAACTTTCATTTGGATACCTCCTCTTTTACTGGGTATTGAGTGGACATATAACCGATTCCACTCAATAGACTACCCTCATTTGTGTCACCCGTCAATACGATCATCACCTAATCTCAAACCAAGTAAACCTTATCGATAGGAATAATCGTATTCTATGGTCACCCAGCAGACATCGCAATCCCTCTCCTGTGGCACATTGATCACCCCGGAAATATGATCCACAGGCATCTCATCGATTTCGATCCCCCAGTTCTTATGGTAGCCGGCTTTCTTTTCGTACCGCAAGAGTTCATAGGTTCC
>JABHWQ010000484.1 GCA_018657655.1 Chloroflexota bacterium
ATCAAAGGGTTTGCCGGAAACGGCAGACCTTTTTTGTTTTGTAGCCGTATTATTTCCCATTCATAGTTCAAATCTTGAGATCTCTCAATGTCCTGGCGGGGAGTATATTTATTGGGCCGCGTCCAGTCATGTCAAGCGGTCTCACTGTACCCGGCTTGAATACCATAGTCACGGTCTTCCGCCATCAGCCAAGCGAAAAACCTTTTTTGATTATATCCCGCGGCATCAGTTTGTCCCCCTCTCAGATTATGATTCAAACTTCTTTAACATGCGAAACTACCCTCTCCTGTTGCCTTAACCTGCAAACTCACGGGGGGCATATATCTTTCCGCGTTAAAACGTCTGCTCCGAGATTCATAGCTGACAGATCACCTTGCCATCTGCCGTGCCCGGCCGCACCAATCTCCACTTCTTAATTTGGAGTACTCCATATTATGTAGATTTGGAATATGTGCGCTTTCGCCCTATAATGGATAAAAAGAGCGGGATTACTACTTGCCTGGCTGGTTCCGCGCAGATTGTCAGAGAGTAACTTACAGAAAGGCAATGCCTTACATGTGTAATGCTAATTGGCACTATTGCTGCGTCATAATAAGCATGCAATAATATTTGCAGGAAAGCAGGGGCCGGGATAAAGTATCGAGTTAACACCGCTGAATAGCAGATGGAGCAGCTGAACCGGCTGAATGCCTCTAACAGCGAGGAATATTCCAGTGCAGCCGAAGGACTGAACTGTAAGGCCGGGGGAATGATTCCCCTGGACGATGAGGGATTTCGGCGACTTAAGATTCGCGGATATCTGTAGGCTCGGAATCAGCCCGGATGGTTGGAAGTGGCGCTATCTGGAAACGAGTACATAGGCTTTCATCATTCTGCAATAAATAGGAAAACCGCATTCGAGAGGTCAGAAGAAGTGATGTGAGTGATCTTCAAAAGCAGTTAGAGTGGAGTACAAAATGGCCAGGGAAAAGCCCACATTCGAAGAACTGGAAAAGAAGGTCCAGGCGCTTGAAAGTTCAGAAGCCAGGCGTAAGAAGGCAGAAAAAAAACTTGTAAAAAAGGAAGCACTATTAAACGAGATCCTGCGGCTGACCAAAGTTGGAGGATGGGAATATGATATCGACACTGGTGAAACAGTATGGACGGATGAAGTCTATCGCATTCATGAGTTACCGGTAGACCACAACATTGATCATATGAGCATGAGTGTAAAGTGTTACCAGGCTGAAGATAGGCCATTAATCCAAAAGGCCTTTAAACAGGCAGTAGAAAAGGGTAAACCATATGACCTGGAATTGAAATTTATAACGGCAAAGGGCAATCCTCGTTGGGTACGCACTACCGCTAAAGCATCTCGCAAGGGAAGCAAGGTGGTACGCGTGTTCGGAAATATCGAGGATATCACCGAACGAAAGCAGGTGGCGGAATCGCTGCGGGAGAGCGAAGACCGTTTGCAACTGGCCATGGATGCAGGGGAACATGGTTTTTGGGACTTCAATGTGGATACGGGCGATGTATTTTTCAGTCCCCGCTATTACACAATGCTGGGATATGAACCTGGCGAACTGCCAAGAAGATTGGAAACATGGATTGATCTGATGCATCCGGAGGATAGAAAAACCATTGTTCCTGAAATATTGCAATATGTAGAGAACGCCGAACCCTATGCAGTGGATTTTCGTCTGAAATGCAAAGATGGAAGCTATAAGTGGATTTCCGGTCGGGGAAAGAGCTTTCAGATAGATGATAAAGGTATACCTCATCGTGCAGTTGGCGTGCACGTGGATATCACCGAGCGCAAGCTTGCAGAGGAGGCGCTGCGGAAAAGCGAGCAAATACTTGATTCAATTATGGTCAATGTACCGGATATTATCTACCGGCTGGACGCGGATGGAAAGTTCCTGTTTGTCAGTGATTCTGTGGGGCAGTACGGTTATTCTCCTGTAGAATTGCTTGGCACAAGTGTGTTTGACATTGTGCACCCCGAAGATCATGAAAAGGCTGTATACCGCGTAAATGAGCGCCGCACTGGTGACAGAAGAACGATATCAATGGAACTTCGCCTGCTGACAAAGGATCAGAATGCTGTCTCATTTGAGGTTAAGTCCAATTCATTTAAAGATGCTCCGATTTTTTTGGTGGATGCCGGTGGAATGTATTCCACCGATGAGGAGGGGGAAAAAAGTTTTCTGTGTACCCAGGGAATTGCTAGGGATATCTCAGAGCGCAAGAAAGTTTACAGAGAGAAAGAGAATCTGGAAAATCAGCTTCGGCAGGCACAGAAGATGGAATCCGTGGGCCG
>JABHWQ010000535.1 GCA_018657655.1 Chloroflexota bacterium
AGGACTGGTTAATGTAATTGGCAGTGGATATCTCTTCGAGCCCCAGGCGTTTCTCAGGCGTATCATCGAGGTTCCCGACATGGCCCGGGAATTCATATTCCTCAACTCTGCCCGGAATACCATTATGGGTATCGGTTGCAGCAAGCACACCCAGCTTATAGGGATTGACTCCCAGTCTTTCCTCTTCCTGGAATCCCAAGTTCAATATATTTCGCAGATAATCATACTCAGAACGACATCCTCCCGGTAAAAAGCCGCCGATTCCAGCTTCGTCCCCACAATCCTTTGGTTCCGGCCACAGCTTCTCGAAATCGCACAGGGGGTCATCCGACGTAGTCCCAAACCCATTCTTGCACTCGGTATCGCCTTTGTGCTGATATATTTCGATTAGAGGTTCCATCTGAGCCCTTAGAGCAGCCAATTCTGTCTGCTCCTCCAGGGTCATACCCTCCGGGTATTCCAGTACGAACATGTTTCCCGAAGACCAGTTGGTATTATGCGGGATGGCGATAACATCACAGTCCCCCTCTGCATCCAGGCAGGTTTCTTTCAGTTCAGTCCACAGCGGTTGCTCATCGGGAGTTTCAAAGAAGGACGGCGGCAACTCGGGAACATCGGCGTTGCGGAAAAAGACATTGCGGTGATTATTAGAAATATTTACATTTCCAGTGTACTCGTAACCGACGAAGCTGGTGAAGGAGCAGTCCGAACTCCTGTCGTAGGCATCTTCGGCAGCTTCGTCGATGCCCTGCCAGACTTCTGCAGCGACTTCCTGGCAATCAATCCCCGGCTGGTCACATATTTCCGGGAAGCGTTGCACTGGCCTTGTTGCGGTCTTTCTGCCCCACGTTGTGACCACCGGGCCACCGCCTTTGCGGTATTCCTGACAGAACTCGCAATCATAAATGCTCGAAGTTGGCTCGGTACACAGGTGGACCTCAGCCAGATATTCCTGGTGATCAGTCATGGCTGCAAAATCCAGGGGGCGTGAGAGCGAGACAATGCGAGTTCCAATACCTGCCTCATCAAGTGGCGCCAAAGCTACTTCACCGCCCTTGGCAAATTCATACGCTTGAGCAGGAGTAGTACGGGTTTCATATGTGTGAGCATCAAAAGACTGGAGCGTATGGAAATGCAGCCCTCCCCAATACAGGTTTCGGTTTTCGTCACGACAGTCGCAAGGCTCCCTTTCTTCCGTATACGTCACCAAGTCGACTGTTGGGGGTTCGACTGTAGCTGTTGGCTCCGCAGTCGGTGTGGTCTCTTCCGTCGGCTGATCTGTTGGCACTGCCGTCGGTTCAATGATAGGTGAGGCTATTGGCGTGGTCGTAGGCCCTTCTGTCTCATCATCGCCGCAGGCAGCCAGTAGCGGCAATGCCAGCAACAGAATTGCCAAAGAAACCATTCCGAGTTTTGTCAAACTCCTCATTCCTTTGCCTCCTTTGATGGTTTTTGATTGGGAGTGAATTCGAAATATCGCATCTGATAGTATGTCGTATACGACAATATCCACTCTTTTGGCTCGAATTATAACCCCTAATTAAACATAACGTCAATAGCGCTTGTGCTGTGGATACCAGACCTCAAGGGACGCATTTTATAAGTGCTTGGTGTTTCTTTGAATCCCTCTCTTTTTTGACTCTACCAATTCGATCCCAAACATCTGGCTCAGACTTCTCATCTCTGTGATGTAATTTCCATACACCACCACATGGTGATTGCCGGGGGCATTATGAAAACACGCCCTTGCATCATTGACGCGGATATCCAGAGTTGTCCTGTCACAAAGAGTATCTCGGCAATCGATGATTTCACCACCGGTTACGCACATTCTATCGATATTCCTGGCAATCCGAGCGATCATTACCTCTTGCCCTTTTCCCAGCTAGACGAAAGACGGCAAACCAGTTCCTTTAACAAATTGGCCACCAGGGGAATGCGCTAGTGCAGTGGCACGGAAATAACTATACGTATGAATGTTACTCCTGTGGATTTCGTTTTCTTTGGGGTAATTGGGTACAACCGGGTTATAAGTCTTCCAGTGAATCGCGGCACTTGTCCATTTTCTTAAGGATCGATTCCACAGAAGCGGTCCAAACGAAGGGACGAGGTTCCGCATTCCAACTGTCTATGAACTCATTGACGGCCTGGACCAAGTCCGGCACACTATGAAAGACTCCTCGCCGGATTCGCTTGTCAGTCAATTCTCGAAACCAGCGCTCAACCAGATTTACCCAGCTTGAACTGGTCGGAGTGAAATGCAGCGTGAATCGGGGATGCTTCTCTAACCATTCTTGAACCTTGTGATGGTTGTGTGTGCCATAGTTGTCTACAATCAGATGGAGCGGCATGTCCTTCGGAAATTCCCGTCTAACTTGCGCAAGAACTTCAAGAACTCCTGGTGACGATGCCTTGCGTAGCACTGGCCGGCAGTTTTCCCCTCAAGAGCATTGAGAGCAGCAAAGAGGCAAGTGGTACCGTTGCGCTTGTAGTCATGCGGCATGGTACCGCATCTCCTTTCTTCAACGGCAGTACCGGTTGGGTGCGGTCTAATGCCTGTATCTGGCTCTTCTCATCCACACACAACACGACTGCATTATCCGGCAGATTGAGATAGAGCCCAACCACATCGGTCAGTTTTTCAGTGAACTTGGCATCGCGTGAAACCTTGTAGGTTTTCGTTAAATGAGGTTTGATGTTGTGTATCTGCCAGATGCGATTGATGGTGGTATGGCTAATCCCCTGACTTCTCCCCATTGTTCGAGTGCTCCAGTGAGTCTGCGCTTGAGGCGTTGTCTGTAGGGTTGCGTCCAGAATTCGCTTCACCTGTTCAGGTCCATACGTCGGTTTTCTGCCACGACCTCGAGCGATTTCCCACAAAGACGAAGGGCCTTCACCCAAGAACCGTTCCCGCCACAACCGGCACGTATGGCGATTAACGCCTAATTCGGAAGCAATCTGCTTGTCCTTATGACCTTCCGATGCCAGAAGTATGATGCGACTTCTCATGACAACCTGCCGGGGTGTCCTGTGAGCCGCAATCCAATTGAGCAATCGATTGCGGTCTCCCTCCCTCAATCGTATTTCGAAACATGACTTTTTCATGTCTCCATCATAACCTATCCCGCATTATATGACTAGTTATATGTAATACACTACACTAGAGCTACAAAAAAGCAATTATAACAGTGTCCGGTGTAATAACCGTCTCAATCTCCGAGAAATTCATAGTGATCGATCCCGAAAGAAGCTTCGAAATTGATCAGGGATTTCAAAGTTGAAGGTATCTCTGATGATCGATCGTCCGGATTCTTACAGTAATTGCTTTAATGGTAAGACCCCGGGCAGGAGGGAGGTCAAAGCAGAATTCGGGAAGGACGTACATATTTTCTGCGATCGCTATCGGGTTTCCGGACCCTATCGGAAAAACGAATGATCTTACATTGAGAGCTTTGACCGGACACTGAGCAAAGAATGTTTGGGATGTCAGAATTACAAGATAGATGAGCTATCCGAGTGCGCGGATATGGTAGAATCTTTCCTCATGAGATACGATTACCATCGATCTCACATGAGCCTGATGATGAGGCCGCCTTTACTCAATTTCAACGAAGGTTGACTGTCGGATCTCTACGGATAATCATGTGGTCTTCAGCTTGATTTCGAGGTTCATCAATGTGATTCCTTGGCCATGGATAAAAGGCAAAACATTAGAATGAAGATGCCGGTAGTGAGCGAAGCATCGGCGATGTTGAAAGTTGCCCAGTGAAAATCTCCCCATAATTGAACATCAAGAAAGTCGGTAACCTCTCCAAATCTAACCCTGTCGATCAAATTGCCCATAGCTCCACCAAGCACTAATCCCAATCCAACTCGCATGAATTTGCCTGCTGAAGACAAATAATAGAAATTCAGCCAGATTATCACGATTATCACGACGAAAGCCATGACCAAAAGGAAGGTCGAGTCAATGGAGAGACCGAAAGCACTACCGCTATTGGTTGAATAGGCGAATCGGAATCTTCCTTCCTCCGGGATTGACTCGCCTAAATACATGTTTTCCCTTATCAGGGCTTTGGAAATCTGATCTGCGATAAATATAGCGGTTGCTGTTAGGAACAGTATTAAACTGTGCTGCCAGTTGATTTTAAGATTGTTTGCCATATTTATTCCCATCGAAATGAGTCTAACACATTTGGAATCCTGTGAAAAACGATGATGACTAATTTGTAGTGGTGTTCTTTGTGGTGAGTTATGTTTACTTGACGAAACCGTATGGCTGGTGTAGTCTAAACGTGCATTTTGTGAGGCTAGATGAAAAACGTTCAACTTTATGATACTACCCTGCGTGACGGAGCGCAACGTGAAGGGATTTCCTTTTCCGTTGAAGACAAAATCCGAATTGCCGAAAGACTCGATGAACTGGGAGTACATTTCATCGAGGGGGGATGGCCAGGGGCGAATCCCAGGGATACGGAATTTTTCCATCGAATGCGGGGGGATAGCTTATTAAATTCTACCCTGGTTGCTTTTGGCAGTACCCGTCATGCTCGTTCTCGCGCTGAGGACGATGCTAATCTGCAGGGTTTGCTGGAATCGAAGGCAAAGGCCGTTACTCTGGTAGGAAAAGGATCAGCCCATCAGGTTACCAGAATCCTCAAGACCAGCCTCGACGAAAACCTGGCGATGATTACCGAATCTATTCGATATCTGAAATCCAGAGGATTGACGGTTATGTTTGATGCCGAGCATTTTTTCGATGGTCACAAATCCAATGCTGAATATTCGATGGCTACTATTAAGAGTGCGGCTGACGCTGGTGCGGATTGTGTTGTTCTCTGTGATACCAACGGAGGAGCCATGCCCTCCGAAGTCACTGCCATTGTCAAAGCGGCTAAAAAGTGTGGCGTTGCGCTTGGCATTCATGCTCATAATGATTCGGAGTTGGCAGTGGCCAATAGTTTGGCTGCCGTACAGGCCGGAGCTGTCCACGTTCAGGGAACTATCAATGGTTATGGCGAACGGTGCGGCAATGCCAACCTCTGTTCGATAATACCTGCCTTGAAGCTCAAAATGGGTATAGACTGCATTAGTTCGGAGAGGTTGACCAGATTGACAGAGATATCTCGCTATGTCAGCGAGATTGCCAACTTGCCCCCGGATTCCCATCTTCCGTATGTTGGCAGCAGTGCTTTTGGCCACAAAGCTGGCCTGCATATCTCAGCTGTGGTCAAATCGGAAAAGAGCTATCAACATATCGATCCTGGACTCGTTGGCAACAGCAGTCGCATTCTGGTATCAGACCTCGCTGGTACGAATACTATTGTCTACAAAGCAAAAGAGCATGGATTGGATTTCGCTTCACAAAGCGCGGAGGCCAAGAAAATCCTGAAGCAGATAAAATCTCTGGAAAGCGAGGGATTCACATTTGATGATGCAGAGGCCTCGTTTGAACTGTTACTTCATCGTGCTGAACCAGGCTATATCTCTCCGTTCGAATTGGTTGATTTTATGGTTGTAGTGGAAAAACTCCGCCGCCCGCCTGTTAGCGGCTTTGAAGGAATGCTTTCGGAAGCGATGGTGAAAGTAAGGGTCGGGGATGTGATTCAGCATACCGCAGCTGAAGGTAACGGACCTGTAAATGCATTGGATGAAGCCTTGCGCAAAGGATTAACCCTATTCTATCCCGAATTGATATCGGTGAGGTTGGTTGACTACAAAGTTCGCATTCTTGAAGAGAGCGAAGGCACGGAAGCCAAAGTGAGGGTGCTGATCGAATCGAGTGATGGTGAGCGTGAGTGGCGAACCGTGGGCAGTTCTACAAACATAATCGAAGCAAGTTGGATTGCTCTAGCTGATAGCATGGAATACTGGTTGTTGAACAGGTCAAATAACAGCTGAAAAAAGAAAACCCGGGTTTGCCCCGGGTTTTCTTTCTTCAGCCGTAAAACCTAGTTTTGGCTTCTATTCCAGATCAGGCTCTATTTCCAACTCAGGTTCAATTTCTAATTCTGCCGTTTCTGGTTCTGCTATTGGTTCCGATTCCGTTGTTAATTCAGGTTCAATTTCTAATTCTGCCGTTTCTGGTTCTGCTATTGGTTCCGATTCCGCTGTTAACTCTGGTTCAATTTCAGGCTCTGGTTCTGCTTCTATCTCTTTGCCCTCTTTCGGAGCTCCCTCCATTGGGGCTGGTTCCTCCAGCTGAACACTGGGCTGGCTACCTTTCAGGAAAAACTCTTGAGAAACAGAACTGCGAGATGGGATAAGTTTGCCAATAATCACGTTCTCTTTCAGGCCTTCGAGCTTATCCACACTTCCCACAATAGCGGCTTCGGTTAGCACCCTGGTGGTCTCCTGGAAGGAGGCTGCGGCCAGGAAGCTAGGCGTGTTTAGCGAGGCTCTGGTTATTCCCAGCAACACCGGGTGCGCGGTAGCTGGTTCGCCACCTTCTGATAATGCTTTGGCATTGAGGGCTTCATAATCGAATTTATCGACTAGCTCTCCGGGCAGGATACCGGTGTCTCCTGAAGAATCGATACGAACCCTGCGCAGCATCTGTCCAACGATGATTTCTAGATGCTTATCGTGGATGTTTACTCCCTGTGCTCGGTATACTTTTTGCACCGCGTCTACCAAATAACGCTTGACTGCATCTGCCCCTCTAATTCGCAAGATATCCTGTGGATTGAGAGAGCCTTCAGTCAGCTGATCACCTGCCCTGACGTTATCTCCGCTTCTTACTTGGAAGCGCATTCCCTGTGATGATGTGTATTCCGCCTCCTCCAGTTCCTTGTGTGTAACGAAAAGCTGATCATCAACAATCTCGACGTTGCCGGCCACTCTGGCGAGAATCGGTTGCATCATTTCTTCAGATTGCTCTTTATCCGAGGCGCGTGCAGGAAGGGCAATTATTTGATCAACTTCGACGATTTGCCCATCGCTGACTGCAGGCTCGTACCTTGGGGGTAACGGATAATCATCGCGGTGGACTTGTAAGTTTGTTATTTTCAGTTTAAAGCCGTCTTCGACATCCGTAAGTTCTACTACTCCATCCAGTTCAGCAATGATGGCCTGGCCTTTAGGATTTCTGGCTTCAAGGAGCTCCTCTACTCTGGGAAGACCACCGGTAATATCCAGTCCTGCTACACCACCGGTATGGAAGGTGCGCATTGTGAGCTGTGTTCCCGGTTCACCGATGCTTTGAGCTGCAATGATACCGACGGCAACACCCATATCCACCAGTTTTCCGAAGGCAAGATCAATTCCGTAACATTGCTGGCAAATTCCTTTAGGGGATTGGCAGGTCAAAGGTGATCTGA